>JBAYFD010000112.1:0-6339 GCA_041667365.1 Fibrobacteraceae bacterium
CCGCTGATTGCAAATACGGCGAGAACGATGAACACTCCGAGAAGAATTCCCAGAGGGGCGCTGCTCACGCCGCGCGCCTGAATATTAACAATATGCAGCTTGAATTGCTTATGGGGCTCGGTATTCCAGCCCGGCGTGATCTCAAAGCGCGCGACGGATTCCTGATGCCTGTTCGTAAGAGTCCTCTTCGCCCCGGTCTGATCATACCAGAAATCGGGGACATAGAATTCCTCGACCGGAACGGCGATATGGTTATGTCCCTCTTTCACAGGAACTTCTTTCAGAAGCTGGCGGAACGTGATGTTCTTCCTGGAATCGGTGACATCGGGATCGTATGTCCAGATCTTGACGATGACCTGCTGCGTGCCCGACGCGTCGAAATCCATGATGATGCTGTCCATGAAGGACCAGTTCTCATATTTTCCCTTCCCCTGCGGATCCATATTCCAGATGAGACCGCACCAGGCGTTCTTCGCCGGGTCGCCGCCGAGTGTGCATTCGAAATCCAGCGCGGAATCCGACGTTTTCATTGATGCGCGCGAAGTTCCGCCATCGGAACTATCATCGTAAGCGGAGACATTCACATTGCCGGAAACGGGGTATACGGACGTCTGGTAATGGCGTTCCGGAATCGCGGCATAAATGCCCACGGCTATTACAGCGGCGATGACTGACAGGGTTACGCGGTGTTTCATGGTCTGGGTCCTAGGATGTCTTTGAATTTGAGGTCATACTGGATGAGTTCCAGCGGATCTTCCGCCGGGGGCGCAGATGCGAACATTTTGCCGACGATTTTATCGACGAACAGAACAAGGGCATTGTGGCGCTTTGCCTTATGGGAAGTGAGAAGGCCGTCCGTGGGCGCGGCGACGGTGCGGCGCAGGATCTGTGCGAGAAGCGCCGCGTGCAGATGGAACGTTTCACAGCAGGTCGTCACGGAGCCGGGAATTCCATAGTCCGGGAGATTCCCCTGCACAAGGGGCGCTCCATGGTCAATGCAGCATTCCGAGCCGTCCGGTTCCTTCCAGTCAGCCTTGCGGCTTTCAAGGACGGAGAGCCAGATCTCCCGCGTTTTATCGAACACGCAGCGGCGGAACGCCATGGTTTTGTCACACGGGAAATACGCGGCGAGGCAATGCGGACAAACGCGGAGGTCTATTTCCGACAGGCCCACCTTCACGAGTTCCGAATGACAAAAGGCACATTGATTCTGCATGGGAAGAAGATAATAAATACATTTTTCTAATTTTAATGGCATGGCTCAAATTCTTGATATTTCCACAGAAAATTTCAATAGCGCGGTGATGGAGGCGTCCAAGGCCCGTGCCGTCGTATTGTCTTTTTCCTCTTCCCAGTTTCCGGACTGCGCCGGGTACGACGCGCTCCTTGAAAAGTTCTCCTCCGAACTGAATTTCACTCTCGGAAAGGTGAATCTGGACAAACCGGAGAACGAAGAATTCATCGGAATGTTCCGCATCCGCTCTCTTCCTCAGGTGGCGGTCATAAATAAAGGCGATATCGCCGATATGCTTCAAGGCGCCCTTCCGGAAAAAGACCTGAAGGACCGCCTTTCAAAATATTTCATTTCTGACGAAGCCCGCGCACAGATGGCGATCGAAGACGCCATCGCCGCAGGGAAATTCAAAGAGGCGGTCAGCGCGCTGGAATCCGCAATCGCGGCGAAACCCGAAGACAAGAAGCTCAGGCTCCTTCTCGCGGAAGCGGAGCTCGGCTGCGGGAACGGAGAACGCGCCAAGGAAATTCTAAAGAAATTTCAAACCGGCGACGAAGGTTACGATAAAGCGAAGTCGCTGCTCGAACTGATGGACTTCTCCATCGAAGCCGCGAAGCCCGGACCGGAAGGAAAGGAAGCGAAGATGTACCACAGCGCCTGTATCGCCGCATCCAAAAAGGATTACGCGACAGCGCTTGAAACGCTGCTCGACATCGTCTATGAAAACGCATCCTGGAATTCTTCCGCCGCGTCAAAGGCGATGCTTACGCTTTTCGGCGTTCTAGGCCCGAAGCATGAACTCACCTGGAAATACCGGTCCAAACTGAATACGGCGCTCTTTATTTAAAACAAAAAATGCGAATCGGATAAAATGAATTTTATGAATCGTCTGGCTTTAATCGTCTCTATGCTTTTCCCCGCGCTTGTCGCCGCGGCGAACTTCCCCGTGAAACGGGAAATCCTTCCGAACGGGCTCACCGTTCTTCTTTACCCGAACAGGCAGGCGCCGACCGTGAGCTGCCGCCTTTTCTATGTGACAGGGGCAGTGCACGAAGTTCCGGGGCACTCCGGGCTTTCGCACATTCTGGAACACGAGCTTTTCAAAGGCACAAACAAAGTCGGCGTCAAGGACAGCGTCAAGGACGCGGAATTTATGCGCAAGGAGGATTCCCTGCAGGCGCTCATCCGCCCGTTAAGGCTCTCCGGCGATACAGCGCAGGCGGCGAAGCTCACCGCACAGCATGATTCCATTCTAAATGAACAGCGCAAGTACTTTGTGAAAGACGAGCTTTGGTCCGCATATCAGGAAGCGGGGGGCACGGGGCTCAACGCATTCACCACCGACCTGATGACCGCCTATTTCGTGACGCTCCCCAAGAACCGCATTGAACTTTTCCTGTGGCTCGAATCGGACCGCATGCAGAACGCGGTGCTCCGCGAGTTCTATTCCGAACGTTCCGTGGTGCGCGAAGAGCGCCGCATGCGCACGGATGACCGCCCCACGGGCCGCTACTACGAAACGTTAAATTCCCTCATCTATGAAGCGTTCCCGTACCGCATTCCGGTCATCGGCTGGTCCACGGACATCGAAAATCTGACGCGCGAAGAAGCGGCGGCACATTACCTCAAATATTACAAGCCGAGGAACGCCATCCTCGTCCTCGCCGGGGACATTGATACGACCCAGGCGATGACCCTCGTGAAAAAATATTTCGCGCAGATTCCGACGGGCGAAGCTTTCCCGCCGATCACCATCCGCGACCCGGAACAGGCCGGTGAAAAGCGTCTCGTCGTGTGGCGCCCGGACGCTCCCAATATTCTGAATATCGTTTTCAAAACCCCGGCCATCGGCGATTCCTCGCTCTATGCGCTCGACATCATCGAAGGAGTCCTCAACGGACGTTCCGGCAGGCTCTACAAACGCCTCGTGGAAGAAAAGAAGCTCGCCGTCTCCGTCAGCGCGAGCAACAGCCCGAACAAGTATGTCTCCGAATTTTCAATCGGCGTGAACCTGCAGCCGGACGCGGACCCTGCTGCCGTGGAGAACATTGTCTGGGAAGAACTAAACAAGCTGAAAACCGAAGCCGTGAGCGCACATGATTTTCAGAAAGTCAAGAACAATTCCTACGCGTCCCTCATCCGCAATATGACGGAC
This sequence comes from Fibrobacteraceae bacterium, assembly GCA_041667365.1. Classification (GTDB taxonomy): domain Bacteria; phylum Fibrobacterota; class Fibrobacteria; order Fibrobacterales; family Fibrobacteraceae; genus JBAYFD01. Next base: position 3,390 of record JBAYFD010000112.1, read on the forward strand.
ATGGAAAACGTGGCGACGATGCTCGCATGGTATGAAATGTTCGGCGATTATCATCTTTTTCTGGACTGGGCGGATCATCTGAATTCCGTCACGCCAGCACAGGTGCAGAATGTCGCACAGAAGTTCTTTACGCATAAAAATTCGACGGTCGGAATGCTTCTGAAGGGAGAGGAAAAGTAACATGGTTCAGATTAAAACTTTATCCGCAATCCTCATCAGTTCCGCGGCAATTCTCATAATGTCCTGCGCCTCCGCGCCCAGGCAGCAAGCCCCCGTGGCGACGCCGGCAAAGGCATCCGATACGGGGATTCCCGAAAGCTACCGCGGCATCGCCTACCCTGCATTCAAATACGTGGCGCCGTTCCCCGCAGATTACCGGGTGCACGTCTCTGACAGCATCACGGGCTACGTGATCGAGGACCGCACGCTCCCGCTCGTGCATTTCACGATTTTCTTCCGCGAAAGTTCCATGCCGGATTCCCTGAAAGACCGCGCATCCATGGATCTGCTGTCCTCTATGTTCCGCAGGGGAGGCGCCGTCGGATTGTCCTCGCACGCCATCGATGATTCGCTGGAATTCGTCAGCGCGGACATCTCCGGAGCGCTCTCCACATTCCAGAGCCATATTTCCATCGAATGCCTTTCCAAGGACCTTCCCGGCATTCTCGCGATAGCGAAGAAAATATACCTCTCGCCCGCGTTTGAAACGGAGCCGCTGGAAATTCAGAAAGCGGCGTTCGTGAACGCCTACCAGCACCGTTACGATACGCCGGCGAGCATCCTCGGCTCCCTGCGCGCATACGCGAATTACGCGTCGGGTCCGCGGCTCTGGGACGCGAACGATTCCGAATATAAGGCCGTTTCCCAAAGCGATCTGCAGCGGCTCGCGAAAGGCAAATACAATGCGCGCCGCATCATCTTCGCGCTCTCCGGCGACTTTGACAAGGATTCCGCGATAACGGCGCTCAAAAAATATTTCGCGGACTGGTCCATTGACACATCGAAGGCGAAAACTCCGGAGCCTCTCAAATTCAAGAACAAGCCCGGGATCTACCTCGTGAACAAGGATATTTCACAGGCAAATATTTCCATGAGCGCCCCGTTCGTAAAGCGTCCGCATCCGGATTACTACCCCACGGCGGTCGCTAGCTTCATCCTCGGCGGCGGAAGCTTCTCCTCCCGGCTCACCGCACGCGTGCGCACGGACGAAGGCCTCGCCTACAGCGTCTACAGCACCGTTGATAACGATTACCGGGACACTGGATTCGTGACGATAGCGCTCCAGACAAAAGTGGAAAGCGCCGCACGCGCGCTCAAGCTCATCAACGAAGAAGTCGCAAAACTCGGGAAGGAAGGGCCCTCCGCGGACGAGCTCGCCCTCGCGAAAAAGACGCTCATCGAAAGTCTGCCTAGCCTCTTTGACACGCCGGAAAACACCGCCGAGCTCTTCGCGGAAGGGGAACTCCTCGGCAAAAAAGACTCGCACTACATTGATTACGTGAATGCCATTAATGCAGTGACCGCCGAACAAGTCAAGGCGATGATCGTCAAATACTTCGACATGAAGAAAATGACGATTTCCATCGTGGGCCCTGCGGATAAACTCAAATCCATCGGTCAGTTCACGGTCATTCCGCTGGACAGCCTCGATTTCCGCAAATGAAACGGACGACAGCCATAGTTTTGTTGTTCTTTTTCGCCGCGACGTCCGCGTCCGTCACTCCGCAGGACGAAAAGAACGCCATGTGCTCCAGCGAAAAGATCTGCCTGGGCGTCGACATCCCCGAATGTTCCGAAGAGGAAAAGAAGCCCCTTGAAGACGTCACCTACGACGGAGACTTCTGCGGACCGTTTTACGAACTCCGCATGCGGGGACTGAATCCCCACACGGAAATAGCGAAGGAGATGTTCAAGCACCTCGGACAGCGCTACCGCGTCATTTATGAGCAAGGCGGCATCCTTCCCGTGAACGGAGACATGATGAGCTATCTGTTCGATCACCTGCCCTTCACGACGAAGCTCGTCAACGCCTATCAGGGAACCGCCTACGACATCCATTACAAATCGGCGGATCACCGCTCGTTCGCCGGTACGAACGGGGAAAATCTTTATGGTGATTTCTACTGGGTGCTTCAGGACAGCGCCGGGATGTATAAAGGCTTCCGCAACGTGTTCTTCGGCGACGGCAAATGCAAAATTCTCAAGTGGTACCTGCACGGCATCGCCATCGCCTTCGTGGACATGACCCCGTTCGACGCGAAGCACACTCAGTACAAATTCAAGGCGTTCGTCTTTCCGGCGAATTCCATGCTGAACACCATTATGCAGTTGAGCATATTTCGGAACGTCGTCATCAATAAAATTCAGGGCATCATCATCAACATCTCGGTCGCCGCCGATGGCTACGACGAGGGCGATCACAAGCCCGTCGAGAACTCCGCCGACCTGAAAAAACAGCCGTACAGAGAACAGCTCGACGAATTCACCAAGGTCTCCGCAGGAAAAATTCCATGGACCGTCGGCGATGACGTGGATAAACGGAATGAGAAAAAGCGCGTGAAGCGCCCGACGCTCACCACGGAACGTCCGCTCATTTTTAAACAACAGGAAAAAGAGAAATAATGTTCACTTCCTATACGTCCCCCGAAATGCAGGCGGAACTTGAGTCCTATTATGCGCGGGTCACGCCGCGCCGCGTAGAACTTCTGACGAAAGTCGCGCAGAACCGCACCCGCCAATTCTGCATGGTGCTCGAAGACCTCTTCGACCCCCATAACATTTCCGCCGTGGTGCGCACCTCCGAAGTCTACGGGCTTCAGGACGTCTACGTCATTGAAGAGGACAATCCCTACCGCGTGAACAAATCCATTCTCAAGGGCTCCCTCAAATGGATGAATCTCGCCCTGTACAAAAAGCGCATCGAATGCCTGGAAGCGCTCCGCGCCAAAGG
>JBAYFD010000113.1:0-6228 GCA_041667365.1 Fibrobacteraceae bacterium
ACGCTTTCTTCCTTCGGAATCGACCTTCCCAAGGAACGTCTCCGCACGAGCGTCGCGATTAAGGGCAACACGCTGACTTTCAAGCTTGCTCACTGAGCCTGGAATTCACTATCTTTCAGCCAGGCGGAAATTTCTCCGCCTGGCTTTTTTTAGGAGATAAGTATGATTGACGTAATGAAAGCCTTCTATACGGTGCATTACAATTTCGGTGCGATCTCCCTTCTGCTCTTTCTCCTCATTATCTTTCTGCTCACAAAGAAGAATTTCAAGTGGAGCCTCATCTTTTTCGCCGTCATCATCGTCATCAACGTTTTCATCTATCAGCGGACGGCGAACCGTTCCTGGACAGTGATCGTCCCTGCGGCGGAAGACGCCTCTAACTCCGGCTATGATTCCTATCAGGAAGAACAGAAGTACACATTCTCCGCGACCAAAAACTGGACCATTAAAACGGAGAAAGGCGAAGTGATGCACTGGTGCTGGGTCGAAACCCTGATGGATAAATTCGCGAACATCGATTTCGTGGACCGCCTCTGGGGAACCAAGCAGGCGAAACAGCTGCGTCAGGCTTCGGAACAACGTCTGGATCAGTAAACGGATTTTTCAGCATGGAGAAGCGCCCGTATCGCACGGGCTCTTTTTGTTTCAAGAAATATTCTGCGGCGTCTCGTTTATGATTTCAAAGCCGCCGTCCCGCATGCACACATATTCCAGCGAAAACAGCCACTGCCCCGTGGCGATGACCTTTCCTTCGGGGACATCCCAGATACCGCTTAAGTGATGATGTCCGTGAATGCAGACACTGCAGGAATACATCCGCATCCGTTTCCGCGCGGCCTCCAGGTATTCTTCCAGCACGATTTCCCGTTTTTCGCCCAGCTTGCGGCTGCTGCGTCCGATGAAACGGGCGAGCCCCATTCCCACATCCGGATGGATGCCGCGGAAAAGCGAGCGGTTCAGCGGCAGGTCGATGACGCGACGCGCGAAGCGGTAGCCCCAGTCCGAAGAGGGAATTCCGTCCCCGTGCATCAGAAAAATGCGTTTGCCCTGCAGTTCAAGGACAAGTTCGCGGTGAACCTCAACGCCGAGCGCCGTGGGGAAAAAGGAACCGAGCGCGAAGTCGTGATTCCCGCAGAGGTAGCAGACGCGGGCTCCGCCGTCCACGAGGTCTCCGAGGGCACGGTAAAGCGGGAAATGGTCCCGGTTCACGTAATGCCTGTACTCGTACCAGAATTCAAAGAGATCCCCGACGATCACGAGGGTGCTGCATTTTCCGCGCCATTCCCTGAGCTTCGCGATCAGGCGGGCTTCACGATCCGTGACGGCGCCTGGCGGATTCGCCCCGAGATGGGCGTCCGAAAGGAAATAAGCGGGAAGATTGCTGTCCATATACCGCAAATTATACTTTTTTAGCGTGGAAGGTTTCCTATTTGCAAGATTGTATAATTCTAATTTTGAATACGTGAAAAGATTCTGCATCATCATCGCCGCGGCGTTCCTCACCGCGTGTGCTCCGAACCTCGCGAAAGTGGCTCCGGCCCCCGATGGAGCGGAACCGGTGCAGAGCTCTCCGCTGCGTTCGTTCCAGCTATATCTGAATGATGATTCCGCCGGAGTTTCAAAAGACGCCTGGGACAATTACGCCCGTGCCGCGCAGGGAACGTTTCCGGAAAAGGATTCCTGCACGCTCGACATCACGCTCGACGGGCACGTCAAGGACGATTATTCCCTGCCGCTCGCGTTCATCCCCGTATGGCCGGTAATGCGGCGGAACACGGACATGACGCTCGAGCTTTACGCAGACCTCCTCTGCAAGGGCGACACCACCGAAGTCATCTACCTGCTGGAGGAAGAACACCCGCACCTTTTCTGGTACGGGCCTTACCGCAGCTATGAAATTCAGAAGACGGCGACATTCATGCACACGAAACTCGCCGCACGGCTCCGCGATGCGCTCATCCGCGATACCGCGGTGGATACCGGCAGCGCCTCTGATTTCTAAATTTTGAATATGCATACTCTCTACGTCGTCGCAACCCCCATCGGGAATCTGGAAGACATCACCTACCGCGCAGTCCGCATTCTCAAAGAAGTTCCGCTCGTGCTCGCGGAAGACACGCGCCACACGCGGCTCCTGTTCGACCATTACGACATTCACACGCCAATGGAAAGCTACCATGACTTCAACAAGGAGCAGGTAACTCCGAAGTATGTGGAATACCTGAAGAACATTGGCGACATCGCCCTCGTGAGCGACGCGGGAACGCCGGGCATCGCGGACCCCGCATTCAACCTGGTGCGCGAATGCGTGCGTGAAAAAATTCAGGTGTTCGCCGTCCCCGGAGCCTGCGCGATGATCACGGCGCTCGTTTCGAGCGGGCTTCCCACCGACCGTTTCCGCTTCGAGAATTTTTCCCCGAAGAAAAGCGCCCAGCGTGAACATCTCCTCGAAGAACTCAAGGAAAAAGCGGATTCCACGCTCATCTTCTACGCGAGCCCGCACAACCTCGTCAAGTTCCTCGAAGAAATCCGCACCGTGTTCGGAGAAATTCCAGTGGCGCTGATGCGCGAGCTCACCAAGAAATTCGAGGAACACCTCATCGGAACGCCGAGCGAGCATCTTGAGTATTACAAGGAGCGCGTGCCCAAGGGAGAATACGTGCTGATTTTCCATCCGCAGGGAAAAGGCGGGCTCTGATGATCCTTCCGTTTTTAATCATCGAAACGGTCCTCTGCGCCGTTCTGTTCTTTGTACAGCCGCAGACCGCGGGCCTCTACACGTTCCTCCCGGAAGCGATACCGTTCGCGGCGGCGCTGCCGTTCCTGTTCTTCAAGGATTTCCGCAAGGCGCTTTCGCACCGCGTATACGCTTATTTCGGAGTCACCTTCGCGCTCCTCGCCGCGGATTACCTCCTCTATCACCACGCAGGGCTAGTCCTCCTCGCGGCGTCGTTCCTCCCGCTCTTCGCGACGGCGCTCATCAATTTCGTCATCTGGAACTATCACCGCGTCCGCGAAAAAGAATCTCTCACGGCACTCGCGCTTTCCACCCTTTCGTGGACGCTGTTCGCCCTTTCGTTCCCGCCGCTCTATCTCGGCCCCGGAGCCGTGATTTTCCTTGCCCCGTGGTTCATCGTACTTTTCCGGTTCTCCCTGCCCGCGGCGGTCTTCGGCACTTTCTGGTCCGGAATGCTCTACAACGCGATCAACTACTACTGGATCTACAACGTGATGAAAGTCGGGCCCGCCGGCTTAATCCTGTTCGGACTGTTCCTCCTCATCGCGTTCTTCAGCGCCTACAATACTTTCGCGGCATTCATCTTCGTCAAAGCCCGCGACATAAAGGTCAAAGGCTGTCCCGTATTCCTCGCTTTCTTCCCGTTCTTCTACGCCGGGCTTGAAATGACGCGGAGCATCGGTGAATTCAGCTTCCCGTGGAGCCATCTCGGCTACGTGTTCGGGAACCATCTCGAACTTCTGCAGGCGCTCTCGCTCGTCGGCGTCTTCGGTTACTCGGCGATCGTCATCGCCTGCAACATGAGCGCCGCCATCGGTTTCATCCACCGGCGCAAAGTTCTCATCGCGCTCCCCGCCATCGTCCTCGCCGCGCTCTTCATTTACGGGCACGTCGTCCTTTCCAGGCCAGAAGCCCAGCCATTCCACGTCACCGATCCCAAAGACGCGCCCACGCTCGCCCTCGTGCAGCCGAGCATTCATCAGACAAACAAGTGGAGCCCGGAATATTACGATTCCGTCATCGCACAGACCTGGCAACTCGTACAGGACAGCGTGAACATTCCGCAGGTGAACCTGCTCGTGTTCCCCGAAACGGCTATTCCGGATTTTCTGCAGCGCCGTCCTAAAGAACGTCGCGACCTCGGCAAGATGATCAAAGGCACGGACACCCGGATATTCATCGGCGCCCTCGCATACGACCGCGACGGCACCGATCCGCGCCCGTTCAATTTTTACAACAGCGGTTTCCTTTTCACGCCCGGGGAACGCAAGCCCCTGCGCTACGATAAAATACACCTCGTCCCCTTCAGCGAACGCATTCCGTTCGACGACGTCATTCCTATTCTGAATTACGTGAACTTCGGGGAAGGAGACTTTGTCGCAGGCAAGGAAATTCCTGTGCGCGAGCCTTATTCCTGGACGCCGTTCATCTGCTACGAAGCGATTTACGGAAGCCAGATCCGCGAAGCCATACGCAAAGGTTCCCGCCTGATGGTGAACATCACGAACGACGGCTGGTTCGGCATAAGCACCGCCCCCGGGCAGCATCTGAACCTAGTCCGCTACCGCGCCATCGAAAACGGATACCCCGTCGCGCGCGACGTGAACAGCGGCATCACCGCATTCATCGACCAGTACGGGCACATCGCAGGACAGACAAAACTTTTTGAAAAGAACGTGGTCATCAGAAAAATTCCGCTCCGCTCCCGCGATACTTTATATGTACACATCGGAGACGCCGTGGAAGACGGCCTCCTCGCGTTTTTCTTCATCTACATCGCGGCGCTCGGCGCAGGGTACATCATCCGCGCGTGTAAAAAAGAAAAAATTAAAACAACAGCGTCTGCGCGCAATGCCCGGATCTGAGACGGTCATGGAACGTCGCGCCGGGAAGCATCGTTTTTATTGATTCCGCGAGCGCAGGCGAAACCCATCCGTCTTCCTTGCCGAAATAGACTTCCGTATCGTTCACCTGCACGGGCTCTTCGAATGCGGAATCCGCCAGATACTCGAAACTCTTCGAAAGTAAATCCGACGGGACCTTTACGGAATGTTCCAGCCATTCGTCATGAATGCTTTCTTCGCACGGGCCCATGTATTCAAAGCAGTTTTCAACGACATCGCGGGGCTTCTTAAGCACTTCGCGCGACATCATCAGGACATTCTTGCGCGGCCAGCCGTTCTGCGGATGGCAGAAATTCACCGGAGGCGCGAGCAGAATCCATTTTTGTCCAGCGGGGCGCGTCGCCTGGGAACGCAGCAGGGAAAGCGCTCCGATATCCCAGCCCACGACGACATCGGCCTTCGCGAGTCCCGGGAATGCGACGAAAGGATCTTTGAAATGCTTCACCACATCAACATAGGATACAAAAGTATGTTCCGCATCCGGCGCAGCCGAAGCGAAGTCATCTTCCCATACACTCAGATCCGAGGCGAACCCGGAGAGCCATGTCCATTTTGCAGCCACAACCGCCCCCTATCGTTCGCCCAAAGAAATACATATTTATCGGAGCAAGACAATGCCCCCGCATAAAAATGAGGTCAAAATCAGTTTTCAATGGATAATATTTCAGCTTGGACGGACCCGTCCCCGGGGAAGAACTTATGCGCAATTTTCAAATAACGGACAGCATCTTCCTTGTCGCCGCGGTGCGATGCCTCGAACGCCAGATTTTTGAAACCATAGACGGCTTCCGCATTTTTCGCTTCGGCGGCCTTCACATAAGCTTGTTCCGCCCGCTCCCACCAGCCGGCATCGAAGGCGAGGTTTCCGAGGAATATCGCCGCATCGGAAAATCCGGGGTCAATCTCGAGGATCTGCGAGAGAACGTCCATCGCCACGTAGTTTTCCCCGGCTTCGGAGAGCACGTCCGCCAGTTTATAGAGGACGGCGGTGTTGTCGGGGTGCGCGGACAAAGCCTCGCGATATGCGCCCGCGCTCCGGTCGTATTCCTTATCAAGCCGGTACACGTCCCCGATGTAAATGAGGAAGTCCGTTTCCTGCGGATTCCGCTGATAAGCCTTGCGGATGAGCGCGACCGCGCTTTCGATGTCGTTCATCGCCACATAAGCTTCCGCGAACTGGTATGCTATGGAAATATCGTCCGGGTCAAGTTTGTACGCACGGGTAAGCGCGCGAAGCGTTCCGACTTTATCGCCCGTTTTGGAGCTCGCCTCAGCGAGGTAGAGCCACGCGGATTCGTTCGACGGGTCTATCGCGAGACCGCGGTGATATGCGGCGACACATTCCGGATATTCCCCGATGCGGAACAGGACGGACGCATAGTTGAAGATCGCGGGCGCGTACTTTCCGCGGCTGAACTCGATCGCCTTGCGGTAAGCGGCCGCGGCTTCGGGGTATTTTCCCTGCTGGAAAAGCGCATTCCCCGTGTTGAAACTCGTCGCGAAGGGATCCGCGCCACGCTGTTCCGCCTTGCGGAACAGCAGTACGGCGTCGCCGTACCGCCCTTGTCTGTAAAGGGCGGTGGCGCG
>JBAYFD010000114.1:0-6211 GCA_041667365.1 Fibrobacteraceae bacterium
ATGGCCGGCCCGGAAATGATCTCGTTCGGGCCTGTCGCCTGGAATGCGTGCGAAAAAGATTTTCCGCTGATTCTGAACGAATGCAACAAACGGTTCGATGAATTCCGTTCCAAATGGATGCAGCGTTTTTCGACGGATGAGGTCCACCGCGTCCTTCTGGAAAGCGGATATCTCGTGCAGACCGAAGGCGGCTGGAATTTTAATATGAAGGGAACGAACACCGAAGTGAAGCAGCTCTACAATCTGACGATTCACTTGATGGCGGGCGATGCCGAAAAAATGTTCGTGATGCTCGTTTCCCGTGCCCTGCATCTGCAGGAACGTCTGAGCAAGGCGTGGTATAAGGAAAGCGCGCTCGATCCCATTTCGAAGGTGCTGCCTACACTTGAAGCGTCCCTGCGCGACAGGGAAGGCTCCCTCATCGCGAACCTCCGCGGTTCCATCGCGGACATGGCGTTCAAACGTTTCTCCGCGGCATTCAAAACCCGCGGCAAGCCTAGGCATTATGCAACGTCCCGCGCGTGCGCACGTTCCGTGGGCGCTTTCTGGAATTCGAGCGGGGCATACGAAAACGCCTTCCTCGCCTTTACTGAAGATTACTGCGATTACGTGGGCGGACTCGCGCTGTTCCTCTGTGAATGGTATCGCGACAAATGGTCCCTTTACCTGCGCGGCTTTTCCCGGGGTCAGCTTGACCTGTTCGGGAAAGGCGGAACTTTACAAACTAACAAAATGGTATGACAATGAAACACTCCTCAGCGATCGTTCTTTTCCTTGCCCTCGTGGGCGCCGTCGTTCTGGTGGCGAGTTCCTTTTATTTCGGATCGCCCCTGTTCGGCTGGCTCATCACGATAGCGATCATCGCCATTTACATCGGCTCGGAAATCCGTACATACCGTGGCATCCGCCGGATCGAAGCGGAACGCAAGATCCTCGATGCCTGCCAGAAAGCCATTCCGCACGATCCAGAAGGAAACGGCCTTGTCGCGGAACGCATCCGCCTGGTGAAAAAGTTGAGCGACCGCGGCATTCCGCTCAACCCCCAGACGCTCAAGGATGTATTCGATTCCCGTGAAGAGACGAACGTGGGCCGCAGTTCCGGCGGCGTGGTGATTCTTCTCGGCCTCATGGGCACGTTCTTCGGCCTTATGCTCGCCGTTTCCACCGCGGGCAAGGGCATTGAAATCAACACCGCCCCCGAAGCGACGCTTCCCATCATTCAGGCGATATTTTCCAGCATGAAAGGCATTTTCGGCACGTCCCTCTGCGGCGTGTTCGCTGCTCTCATCCTGAACGCCTGCCACGGAATTCATTTGTACGAACATTCGCATTTCATCACGGATCTCGACGAATTCACGCTCTTCGACATCATCCCTGAATTCACCTGCGCGAAGAACGATACCTCTTCCGAAATTCACAAGCTCGTCGAAGTCGTCGCGGACGCCACGGATAAATCCTCCAAGGTCCTCGCGGAAAATCTCAAGGCGGCGCAGGCGGAAGTCCTTGAAGGAATGCGCAAGGCGCAGACCGAGTCCGCTGCTTCCATGCAGGCGGCTCTCGAAAATATTTCCAGGAATCTGGATTCCGTTCTCCAGGCGAATGCGGAACGCATGCAGTCCACGGGTACCGCGGCTGCGGAAACCCTTAAGATTTCGATGGCGGATGTCTCCCGTGAAGTGAGCGCAGGCGTTCAGAACCAGATCAAGAGCGCGGACGCGGAATGGAAAACCTTTATGGAGAAGCTATCCGCATCTTCCGAAGCTCTCGAAAAGCACCAGCGCGAAAATCTCGAAGCGCTCCGTTCGATTGCCACGGATGTCGCGCAGCAGGCTTCGCAGGGCACGGCGGAACTTTCCAAGTCCGTCTCCGGCGAAATCGCACAGCTTTCCGCAGGCGTCGCGCGTCAGGTGGAAAACTCCGGCGAACAGTGGAAGCAGTTCATGGACAAACTCGCGGAGACTTCCGCGGAATCCGAGAAGCATCAGAAGGAAGGTCTCGAGACGCTGAAGGATGTCGCCGTGGATGTCGCGACCAAGGCGGAAGCCGGTTCCGCCGGACTTTCCAAGTCCGTCGCCGAAGAAATAGGCAAACTTTCCGAAGAAGTCCAGGCTTCGTTCCGCGAACTCGTAAGTTCGTCTTCCGCGCTCGTCGCTTCGCAGAAGGAACTCATCGCGGGCATCGAAAGCCGCGTCGTCAAGGAGAACGAATCTTCGGGCGCGCTCGCTGCGAACATCACGCAGGCGGCGGAACTTATGCGCGTGAATCAGTCGGAATTCGCGGCGAACCTCGAAATGTTCCGCAAGGGAATCGAAGCCGTGCTCGAAAAGGTCTCCGGTGATTCTTCTGAAAAGGACAACGAACAGAACTTCATCGAACAGCTTCACCTTTCCCTCGAGGCGTTCCATGACCGCGCAAGCGAAGTGCTCATGGAAAATGCGGTCAAGACACAGGAAATCCTCCTTGACGTTCTGGAACAGACGCAGCGCGCCGGCGCGGCGAAGCCCGCGGAACCTAAGGCGGGGGCCTGATGCGCAAGAACAAAGGCACGGGAGACGAACCTTCCCTCGTATTCACAGATCTTACCATAGGTCTGCTTTCGCTGTTCATCCTCGCTTTCGTCGCCATGGCGACGATCAAGGCGCAGAAGGCGAAGGACCTGACACGCACGGAAAAGGAATTCGTGAGCTGCCAGGAAGAGATGCGCACGCTCGCCAAGGAACGTAATGCGCTCCTCTCCAAGAGCCTCCGCAGTTCCATCGAAAAGGGAATCATCGCGCTCGAAGACGGCAACATTCAGATCCAGGCATCGTTCCTGTTCCCTTCGAACGGCGCGGAACTCACCCCGGAAGGCGTCGAGGTCATCAAGTCCATCGGCAAGGGCCTTCTCGTCGTGCTTGATACGGGCGATGTCATCATGGTCTCCGGATTCACGGATGACAATTCCACGCATTCTAAAACTTATACCAACTGGAACCTTTCCACGGAGCGCGCCGTGAACGTCGTCAAGACGCTCATCAAGCAGGGCTTTCCGCCGGAAAAACTATTCGCCGCGGGCTTCGGCGAATTCCACCCCCGCGTTTCGAACACGAGTCCGAAGAACCGTAGTCTCAATCGCCGCGTGGAAATCGGCGTTACGCCTATCCGCGAAATGGAGCCGCTCCGCAAATGAGTGAACCCGCGCTAGACATCCCGGCGATCCGCAAAAAGATAGAGACTCTCCGCAAGAGCGCGAGCGTCCCCTACTGGGATATGGTCTTCGCTGACTTTATGTTTGCACGCATCGCGGATTATAAAGCGGTTTCCCGTGACGCGGAAGCGAAGGAAACGTTCGTCCGCCTTGAAAAGTGGGTGAACGGTCATTTGGAACATCTCCAGTCGCTCGCTGCGCCGAGGGCCCCGTCTTTTCCCATCTGGAAACGGGATTTCGTTCTCTCCGAAGCCGAAGGTGTCCGGCGCACATTAGCTGAAAAGCGGGCGCTCATTCCCGCCGCGGAACGTGCGAATTTTTCCCGTGACCTTTCCCTTGCGGAAAAGGAACTGGAGAATGGAGATATTCAGAAGGCTCATACGGATCTTGGAGCCATCCGTTCGGGACTCATCACGCGCCTGTACCGCTCCTACCGCGCCCGCGCCGCAGTCATTGCGCGCGGAGCGGCGAATGCATCGCACGCGGAATCTCCGGCGACATTCAAATCGGCTCACGAAGCCATGGGACTTTACAATTCGCAGCACACGCTCGATGCCGCCTGCGGACTTGTCGGGGAACGCGACCCTATCTGGGTCGAGGACTTCCTTGAACTCTACGATACGCTTGAAAAACTTTCCCAGCGCCTCGCTCCTGTAGAAAAGAAAAAGAAATAGATTTTTCCGCCTGCCAGTCCGGCTTACTGGTTTCCCCGGAATAAAAAGAGTCCCCGGCTTGCGCCGGAGACCCTGGGTGTGGTGATATGAAATTTTCTTATCGGACGCTTATCGGACGGGTCACAATGCCGCGGGCGGTCTGCACGCGCACCATGTACACGCCGTTCTTAAGACCGCTGAACGATGCTTCGGACGTATTCGAAAGGGTCCCGCTCTTGATGAGCATACCGTTCGCGGAGAACACGTCGGCGCGGCGGATTCCCTCGCCTGTAATGAAGAGCGAGTGTCCCTGGAGCGAGAACTGGACGGAACTCTGTGCGATGCCCGCCTTGATTGCGGACGTTCCGCCGCTTATCGCTATGCTGATGTAATAGAGGTAAGCCGCGTCGCCTTTGGTGATTGCGTGCGTGCCCGCGGCGAGCGTCAAGGTCACGACCCCGCCTGTCGCTGTGTAAGCCGTACCGTCAATTTTCACGATTCCGGTGAAGTCGCTTAAGAAGTACAGAGTAAGCGTTGCGGAAGAGCCGAGCGTGAACGAAACATTCGTGCTGCTTTCCATCTTGAGGCAGGTGGAGAGGGTATCTCCGTTCAGAATGAGCGCTCCTTTGAACGTAGAAAGATTGCCCGTGAAGGAAATGTAATCGCTGAGCGTCCCGTCGCTCGTGAAGTTGTGCGTAATGCTGCTGGTGATTACAGTCTTTCTGGAGGTCGCCGCTGCGGAACTGGAGGAAGCGGCTGCCGAAGAGCCGGAAACAGCTGTACCTGCGGAAGAACTGGACGCCACTGCTGTCGCGCTGGAACTAGCCGCGGTGCTCGTGCTTGACGTATAAACTACGCCGGTTTCGCCCTGGATGGAAACGAGCTTCGTCGCGTAATTCGTGAGTGCGGATTTCAGCGCTGTGTTCACGGCGGAAGCGGTATCTTCGGATGCGTCATTGAAAATCCATTTGAAGTCACCGCCCTTGACGCGGCCTGCGTAAGTCGTGTCCTTCACCATCGCCGCTTCGGGCGCGTCCGCTGTGTATGTATACATAATGGACGCATCAACATCGAAGTTGTTGTAGATGTTGGAACCGCTGTAGGACTTGACCGTGCCCGGAACCGTTTCGTTGCGGCTTGTGACCACGTAGGCGTCAAAGTCGGCGGTCGTCGTGATTCCCTGCGCGGATGCGGTCACGGTGCCGCCTTTCGCCGTGTAGGACGTTGCTCCGTAAGGAATGAACGTGTACGTTCCTGTCATGTAGTTGTTGTAGGACTTGATCGTGCCGCCGGCTTCGCCGCTGAATGTCCCGTAGTTAGCGGGGTCGCGGGCCGTGCCGCCTGCGTAGACGTCGCTGCCTTGCAGGGAGGTCAGCATCGGATATTTGCAGTTGCGGTAATAGTTGCTTTCGGAGAACACGGAGGAACTGAGCGTGCTTCCGATTCCGTATTTCGCGTTGCCGTCATAGAAGTTGTTATAAACGTGCGCGGAGTAGTAGCGGACGCGCGGGTGGCGGGAATCGGAATGGTCGTACCAGTTGTGATGATAGGTAATGTAAAGCCCGGAAGTCGTGCCTTCGCTCAAACCTAACAGATTGCTTTTGCCGTTATCCCAGAAGTGGTTGTAGGAGAACGTGATGTACGTGGATTTTTTGCAGTCGAGAGCGCCGTCGCCCTTGACCTGGTCCGCGTCACTGCCTGCGTCTCCGTAGAAGAAATCGACGTTGTGTACCCAGATGTGGTCGTTGTTCTGCTGAAGGCCGATGTTGTCGCCTTCGCCGCTGTTCACGTTCATTATGCCGATGTTGCGGACTTCGATGTTGGACGCGTTCTTGAGCCGGATGCCCCAACCATTCGCGGTCGCATCGTCGCCGATGCCTTCGACGGTCAGGGATGCGGCTGCGGTCTGCGCATTTTCGATCACGATATCGCCGTCATAAGTCGTGACGGGGTCTGTGATCGTACCGACGAGGCGGATGATGACCGGGCGGGTTTCGTAACCTTTTTTTATTCCATCCAGAATGGCCTGGAGGCCGGTGCAGGTCGTGGTTGTGCCGCTTGAGCTTGTTGTGACGGCGAGCGAAATGTTGTCTTTGTTGCTGTTCGTCACATACAGAATGACTGCGCCGCTCTTGGGCGTGCCGCTTGATGTGTAACCGCCGGGGACGCGGCTACCGGAGAACGCAAATCCGGAACGGTCGTGGGCGATTACGGAAAGCATACCGGTCGTTGCGCCCGTGCCCTCGGTGCTGGAAGTCACCGGCTTGACGGTGATGGTGTAACTGCCCTGGGCGAGGCCCGGAATATCCGCGCGGTAATATGTGCCGTAGTTGCGGATGAGCGCGTCATCGATTTTCTGGTTGGAGACTCC
>JBAYFD010000115.1:0-6158 GCA_041667365.1 Fibrobacteraceae bacterium
CCGCCGTCGTTTCCAGCTCTTCGAAAATGCAGCCGGTGAGCTCCTCCGTCGTCGTGTCGAGTTCGTCGAATGCGAAATCATCAAGTTCCGCGAAGGCGAAGTCAAGCTCTTCCGCTAAAGTATCCAGTTCGTCGGCGCATACTTCGTCCAGTTCACTCGCAGCCGCGTCCAGTTCTTCTGCAAAACCGTTGAGTTCGTCGAAAGCGCAGTCCAGTTCTTCTATCCTTTCCAGTTCCTCGGTGGCGATGTCATCGAGTTCCGTCCCCTCCAGTTCTTCTCAGGCCGCCGTCTCAAGTTCGTCCGCAGTTCCCGGGAGCAGTCCGGGCATTGCCGCGTCTGCGGATTCAGCCGCTGCGCCGGTCGCTGCGAGTTCCTCTTCGCAGAACGCATCGTCATCGTCCGTCGCAAGTTCTTCTTCAGCGGCCGTGGCAAGTTCTTCGTCCGTGTCCCGCCGCGATATCCTCGGCCCCGTGAAAGTTTCCAAGGTCTATGGCATTGATGAAATGAAAGGCCGCTACAAGAGTCCCCGCCGCGCTTTGTTTATGTCGCTGATCATTCCTGGCTCCGGCCAGCTCTATGTGGGCGGCTCTAAATTCAATTATGCCCGCGGCGGCGCTTACCTTGCGATCGAAGGCGCTCTCTGGGGCGGCTGGTATTATTATTCCGTGCATAAGTATAACCGTCAGGTGTCGCGCTACCGCAATTTTGCGAAGGAGCATTATAATGCGGTCACTTACGAAACTAAAGTGTACGGGCTTTATAACCAGCTCTCGGATGAAACCGAAGAAGGAAATTTCGGCACGCGGTATATGAGCGACCGCGAATCCTACTGCAAATCGATTTACGGCACGGCGACGGCGAATGGCTGTTACAGCAATGACGGACTTTTCCCGAATGAAGAATCGCATTTGAGCGCCTTGAAGTCCGTGAATGTCTGGAACACCTTGTCCAACAAAGGTGCTTATTATTCCGCGATTTCCGGGAGCGCTTACGTGCTCGGCTGGGATGATGCCCAGGATGAAGTCACTTCCGCGGACGCCCTTGATCTTTCTAGTTCCACGAGCGAAACCGTCGCCCTCGGCTCGTCCGAAAATCTGAAGCACTATCGCAAGCTGCGCAGCAAGGCGAACGATTATGCGGATATGCAGGCGTGGTTCTTCGGCGGACTCATCCTGAACCACCTGGTGAGCGCCGTGGATGCCGCCTGGAGCGCGCATGTGCACAATGCCGCTTTGTACGAAGAGGACGTTTCGTTCCTGGATAATATCCATCTCAACGGAGTCTTCGTCCCTACGACATCGTTCACCGCCGTCACCCTTTCTCTGGACTTTTAATGCGAGTCAGATTTCTTTTGCCGGTGCTTGCGTTTGCGACAGTGCTTCAGGCGCAGACGGTCATTTCCGTTGATCCGTCCATCAGTCGCAATACCGGGAAAAATTTCGGGCTTGCGATCGGAGCTTCGGCGATACTTCCCGGAATGGGTCAGCTTTACCTCGGCGAAAAAAAATTTGTGCGCGCTTATGTCTGGAGCGATGTCGCTTTCTGGACAAGCACGATAGGCTCGTATTTCTTCGGACAGCGGCAGATATCAAATGCGCAGGCTTATGCATCCCGCTACGCCGGAGTCGTGAACCCTTCCGACAATGTCAACTTCCTGAATACGATGGGCGATTACCGCAGCCGCAGCGGAGTCTCCGGGCAGAATTCCAATCCGGACATGGATGAGGATTACGACCAGGCGCAGCTCCGCGCCGGGAAGACCGTGGATAACGAATATCCTGAAGACGCCTCGCATACGTGGGACTGGGGCTCGAGCGACAATCCCGCGACGACCGCGCATATAAACCATTACAATGACATTCTGCAGAAGTATCGCGTGTCGCGCATCGTGTTTCAGATTTCCGTCGGCGCCCTTATTTTGAACCGCGTCATTTCCATCCTTGACGTGATGCGCGTGTACCGTGCGACGTCTTCCGGCGACCTTGCCGGCGCTCCGAAATGGAAAGTCCAGATGTATCCTGAATTCTATCCGGACGGCAGCGGCTTGAGCATGTTCGTTGGTTTCTGATATTTAGAACAAATTTAATAGATGAGCAGGAACGGCTTCGTCTTGCCGTGACTCCCTGCGCGGAAATAGAACAGCCCCGGGGCTAATTTCTCACGGACTTCCGTTTCCGTGATACAGAGGCCTGTTCCACTGTATTTCTCACGGAGGGCGAGCATCCCCCCGCGCGTCCATATTTCTATGAACGCCTTGTCTTTGGGGAGGGACGCGAAACAGAGCGGGGACGCTCCTTTCCAAGGATCCGGATAAGCGCGCATCGGAAGCGTATCCTTGGCGATGACGGTCGCTGTATCGTTTGCGAGCAGCCTGCTTACAATGAGTATGGCGGAATCCGCCGACGCGATGGAATCGCTGAAGCTCGCGAGATCAATCCCGTTCCCGATGGCGTAAAACCGGGCCGAAGAGCCTTCGTTGCCATTCCAGAGGGCGATGGACGCTTTCCCTTTGAATGCGGAAAGATCCGGCGTGCTTGATCCTTTAAGCGTGTAGTAGTTGAATGCCGGGGTTGAGGAAATCTGGACTGCGGAGACGGGCGGGCTTTGAAGGCGCATCGCTGGCCAGGAAGGCTGATCGTCTGCGAATCGTGCGGATGCTTTCAGATATTTTGAACGGCTGCCGGAAAAGAAAATCCTTTGTGCGAAATCCTGAAAAACGGAATCGGCATCTACATTGTCGCCATCCAACTGCTTTGCAAAAATGGTTTCAAACGAGGAATCCGGAGAACCGGAAAAGCGTTTCCAGAGGGATGCATCGAATTTTGGTCCCTGTGTCCTGTAATTGTACTGATACCATACGCCGAGTCCGTAAGCCCCTGTCGCGGACAGGGAGCCGAATGCCGTGCCCGCGGAGTTGAAAAACGAAGGCAGGTATGCCCAGTAGTCATTCACGGAAGGCGCTCCGGCCTCTTCCACGCCTACGGCGGAGGCCTCGAACCAGTAACTCGGATAATCCAGAAAATTGACGTAACGGAGCTGTGCCGCATGGTAAAGTTCATGGAACGCGGTCACGGCGATGGCTTCGTCCGGATGTTGCGTGTAATAGTGTCCGTTGGATTCATTTATCAGAGAATCATCCGGGGAAAGATAGGTGCATGCTTTTCCTTTGTATGTAACGGAGTCCATCGTACCCGTGGAATACCGGAAATCATTGTCCAGGATGAGCTCGCTTGTCTTGCCGGAGTCATCGGGAATGGTCACGCCGTAGCAGCCGCCGCAGCTTCCGCCGAACAGGCTTTCCGCATTGCGGATAAGGTCTATGTCCGCGATTTCAACGGCGTATAGTCCGGAATTATCCGATTTGCGGTATTGGTACGACGTGTCCATCCCCCGCGGAGCGAGCATGCCGAGAGTTTGCGTGTGGAATGCCCATGCCTTTTCCAGATATTTTGCGGCTGTGTCTACGAAGGCATCCGTTGTCGCGTGCGGGCCTTTCAGCACGTAGTAAATGCGGAAATGCGTCGTGACTCTTTCATTTACGGCGCTCGTATCGTAATAAGCTTCGGCGGCGCAGCTGGAAAGCATGTTTGATGTCCGCGCTGCGATTTTTGCCGCCGGACTTGCGTTGTGATGCTCGATCAGGACTGCGGTTCCGCACCCGTGTGCAAAAACTTCCATTGCGTATAAAAGAACAAACGATGCGGCGAGTGAAAAAACGTTCATAATTTTTGCGCTTTGAGTACCGGTGAGAGAATATCCGCGGCGCGGCGCTCTATTTTAGGATCCGTTTCGAGAGGCTTCTGCATCTGCGGCTTTGTGCGGGCGTCTATTACAAGCGGGGTATCGCATTCCCAATGCTTGGAAGCGATGCGGGCGTTCGCTCCGTAAATATCCTGCGCAGGGTCGGAGCGCGTGAATGTGACCCAGAGCCAGTTGTCAATGTACTCGGAAGTGAATCCGCTGTCATCGGTGACGGTTATCCACGGAAATTTTTCGCGGTGCTTCCAATGCGCGAGGGCATTGCACAGCATTGGAATCTGCGCACTTTGTGAACCTTGAATGACGAGAATTCCGGGCATGATGGTTTTCGGCGCGCTGAATCCTTCTGGCAGGGAAAAACCTTCGGAATAATCGGCGAGGGTGTTTCCCAGCGTGCGCCGCGCTTCGCCTGCGGCGGCGATGACTACTTTGGATCCGTGATTGAGTGCGGTTCCGGAATAGTCCAGCGTGTCGATCGTCGTCGCTGTCTGAAAATGCAGATCCTTTGAGAAGTCGATGCGCTCCAGGACGTGCTTGAAGAAAGCGGGAACATTCTTTGTCGAAAGCCGGGCATTGTCTTCTTGTGCGGCGATGATCAGATATTTGGCGAGTGCCGTCTGATTGAAACCGAGGAGAGCGTTCGCGATGGTCAATAATTCCATGGGCTCACGGGGAGCGTAAGGAACGTAGCGTTCTTTTCCTATCGCAAGGAGGAGCGGGTGGACTCCTGCCGAATCGACGGCGTTTATCTCGAAAAGTCCGGGGATGGACGCGGGGACCATGGGCCGTGTGAGCTCGCCGATGAGTTTTCCGAATTCCGTGTCTTCCTGCGGCGGGCGCCCTACGACGGTAAATGGGAAAATCGCATTCATTCTGTGATAAACATGCTTGACGCGAAGATAAGGGAACGGGTGCCTTGCGGAATAGTAACCGAGGTGATCCCCGAAAGGGCCTTCCGGCTTGAGATCTGGAGCGGTTTCCGCGAGGATGCAGAAGTCTGCGTCCGCAGGAATGCACCAGCCGTCCTGCCTGCGGTACCGGAAACTCCGTCCGGCGAGGATTCCTGCGAAAGTAAGTTCGGAAAGACCTTCCGGCATGGGCATGATTGCCGCAATTGTATGCGCCGGCGGGCCTCCCAGGGAAATCGTCACCTTAAGGGGCTTACCTTCGGCGAGGGCCGCTTCGTGGTGTGCGGCGATACCGCGGTCAATCTGGTAATGGAGTCCGCATTCCTTGTTTACTTTGTACTCATTCCCGGAGATCTGCACGCGGTACATTCCGAGGTTTGATTCGAGAATGGAATGCCCGTGCGGATCTTCCGAAAGGACCTGCGGCAAGGTGAGGAAGGCTCCGCCGTCTTCCGCATAGCATTGGAGCTGCGGCAAATCCGAGAGACTGCACGCTTCCGCAAGGACTGGCGCCGTGAACGCCTTGCGCGGCAACGCGTGCATGCCGATGAAGGGGAGGCGCGCCCATTCCGAAGGCTTCTTTAGAAAAACCGCTGGATCCGCCTTTGCGCGGATTGCCGTTTCGGCGGCGCGGAGGGTGTCGCGGAACAGGAAATGAACGCGTTCTGTTGTACCGAACAGATTGCATACGGCGCGGAACGGCGATCCCTTGACATGCTCGAAAAGAATGGCCGGCGCCTGCACCATGTAGGCCTGCCGTGCGATTTCCGCCATCTCGAGGTACGGATCGACTTCCTGCGGAATACTCGCAAGGAGCCCGTGTCGCGCAAGGTCGCGCAAGGCGTCTTCCAATGAACCGTAACTCATAGTGGCTAATATATGAAAAAAGCGGGCTGATTAACCCGCGCCCGTTCCTGCGCCGAATGCGCGGAATTCCCCTGTCTTGCGCTCGGCCTCTACGGCGAGAGTCGTCTTTTCCGTAATGGCCCGCGCAGGGAAAGCGTAAGCCATGCGCGCTATGTCCGCCGCCGCCTTGAACTCCGGGCTTTCGCCTTGGAAGACAAGGGAATCGGAACAACTGAAACGGTCGACTCCCTGCAGCAGGGAATGCTCCGCATCGAAGCCGCGGAATATCGTTTCGCCCTGGGCTAGGCGCACGATAAAGGATTTATCTGAAACGGAACTGATGATTCCTTTCCAGGTAGTCTTGCGGAATCCGCTTACGAGCGCGTAATGAACTTCCGCGCCCGCGACGATTCCTCCAGGGGTGAAATAAGAGATGACAGGTTTTTCAGTGACGGAAAGCGTGGCCGGTCCGTAACGGAGCAGGCGGAGAGCGTCTGCTGTTTGACCGTTAAACCACGAAGTTTGGCTGAATTTCACCATATCTAGTATAAAGATATATCATTTTCGAGCGCTTGTCCACAAGATTTTCACTTTCCGGCAATTTAAGCGATTGAAAAATTACAGCGCGATTTTCCAGAGGACTGC
>JBAYFD010000116.1:0-6098 GCA_041667365.1 Fibrobacteraceae bacterium
GAAGTCTACCCGAGCTACGATGACGTCGGCATCCGCATCGAGCTCTGGGGCGATACTGTGGACAAACTTTCGCGCTTTCATCTGGTGACGGGTGAGACGCTCAACGACCTCGATGAAGTCCGCATCGCTCCCGCGAAGCATTTCGTGACGCGCGAGGATTCCCGCAAACGCATCGTCCAGGACATCCGCGGGGAACTCGCGACCCGCCTCGCCGAGTTTGACAAGGAAGGCAAGGTCCTTGAAAGCGCGCGCCTTTCGAGCCGCACCCGCTACGACATCGAGATGATTCAGGAAACGGGAATGTGCAGCGGCATTGAAAATTATTCCCGTATCATCGAACAGCGCGCGCCGGGTACGCGCCCCTTCACGCTTCTTGATTACTTCGGCGATGACTGGCTGATGATGATTGACGAAAGCCACGTGAGCGTTCCTCAGGTGGGCGGCATGTCGGAGGGCGACAAGTCCCGCAAGACGACCCTCGTGCAGTACGGCTTCCGCCTCCCCTGCGCACTCGATAACCGTCCGATGAACTTCGGCGAATTCGAAGCGACGTACCCCAGGTCCGTGCTGTTCGTGAGCGCGACGCCCGGGGATTACGAACTCACTAAGACTGGCGGCGCGGTCGTTGAACAAATTAACCGTCCCACGGGACTCCTTGACCCGAAAATCGAAGTGTTCCCCGTGGAAGGTCAGATGGATGTCCTCATCAAACGCCTTTCGGAAGTGGCGGCCCGCGGCGAACGTGCGCTTGTCACGACTCTCACCAAAAAAATGGCGCAGGACCTGACCGAGTACCTCGTCGGAGTCGGAATCCGCACGCGCTACCTCCACAGCGACATCAAGACGCTCGAACGCCAGGCGCTCCTCCGCAACCTGCGCAAGGGCGAATTTGACGTGCTCGTTGGCATCAATCTTCTCCGCGAAGGGCTCGACCTCCCGGAAGTCTCACTCGTAGCAATCCTTGACGCGGACAAGGAAGGCTTCCTCCGCAATTTCCGGAGCCTCATTCAGACGATGGGCCGCGCGAGCCGCAACGTGAACGGAAGGGTCATCCTCTTCGCGGACGTGATGACGGAAAGCCTTCAAAAGGCGATCGCCGAGACCAAGCGCCGCCGCGCCGTGCAGGAAGAATTCAACAAGGAACACGGGATAATCCCGAAGACCGCGATCAAGAACACCGCCGATGCCCCGGACCCGCTCGCGGAACTCTGGGCGAAGGATCAGGGGAAGGACGCGCGGCTCCCGGACAAGGATCTCGCGGACGACGCCCCTGCGGAAGAACCCGCGGAACCGGAGACTCTCGAAAACCTTGAAAAACGGATGCGGGAGGCTGCTTCCAAGCTTGATTTCGAGGAAGCGGCCCGTCTGCGCGACATTATCCGCAAAATGCAGTGATTTTCATTGTAGGCGTTACTTCCGGCGGTACGCTTTTTTGAAAAATAGAGTATTTTCCTCACAGACTTTTAACGGGTTCAAATGAGAGGTTCATTATGAATTTTCATAAGTGGCTGATCGGTTCAGCGATCGCGGTGAGCGCCGTTGCGCTCGCTGCCTGCGGCAGTGATTCATCTTCTAATTCTTCCGGTGGCAACGGAGACAGTTCTTCGAGCGGCGCGGTCGTCATTCCCGTGACGTCGGATTCCGGCTGGGTCGCCGTTTCCGGGCTCGGCGCGGAAGAACTCTCTTCCGAAACCGTGAGAATCAAGGGCGTGGCTTCCGCTATCGATACCGTTACGGACAATGCTTCCGTTCATCTGGATTCCGTAAAATTCATTCTTAAGGACGCTTCCGGGAAACAGGTGGATCAGCTGACGCTCACTCTCGACGGCAAAACGCAGCTCACGATCGCAAACGGCATATTCTCCGGAGTCGCGACCGGTAACGTCGCGACGTGCAGCTCCGATACCTCCTGCACCAATGTGAATTTCTCCTATAACTTGTCTGCGACGATTAACACCGCTTCGTCCGCGCTTTCCAGCTGCGGCAAATTCATGGTCTATGCGGTCGCTTACGGCAGCGATTCTTCGAACAAAGTAAATGTGGCATCCGATTCCGCCACATTTAACCGCTCTCAGGATTACTGCAATGTCGCGTCCTCGAGTTCCGCGGCGGTTTCGTCTTCTTCCGCCATTCTGATGACATCCTTCACCGCCACGCTCACTACCGAAACCATCGGGGTCATTGGCATTGACCTGGATGCACAGAAAACTTTCGCAAGCGGCGAACTCGCGGCGAACGCGGATGCCGTGGATCTGATCCTCACCTATAAAAACGGGACCGCGGCTCTTGTGAACGCTCAGGAATACGGTCTCACATCCTCCGCCGTCTCTCAGATCGGTGAGGAACTTTCCGGCAATCGTTCCAGGGATGCGGTGAACGCCCTGTCGTTCACCTACGGCACTCTCGGTTCCACGACTGGCGAAGATCTGTTCTCTAATTCCGTGTGGGTGGTGAAGACCCCGTCTTATAACGCGACGACGATGAAGGGCTTTTTCGTCCTTGACGCAGGCATTGTGTCCACAGGAGCGACGGTCACCGTTCCTCTCACCATCTGGTACGTGCAGTAATAAAAACGTTTCATCAGGCTTTTAAAAAGGATGCTCCTCCGGGGGTGTCCTTTTTTGCTAATTTTTCCACAAGAGAAATGCATTAAAAACGGAGTTTTGAATATGCTTAAAAAGTTTTCCGCGTTCCCCGGCCTCAAGGGCCCCGTGGTGACCATCATCATGGACGGTTACGGTTATAATCCGAGCGAAGTCGGCAATGCCATCGCCGCCGCCCGCAAGCCCACGCTCGACCGTCTCGTTTCCAGATACAGCAACGTGCTCCTCAAGGCCCACGGCATCGCCGTCGGCATGCCGTCTGATGAGGACATGGGCAACTCCGAAGTTGGTCACAACGCGATCGGCGCGGGTCAGGTTTACAATCAGGGCGCGGCCCTCGTCGCCGACGCCATCAAGTCCGGCGACATATTCAAGCGCGAGGCCTGGAACGAAGTCGCGGAAAACGTACGCAAGACGGGCGGTACTCTCCATTTCCTTGGGCTTTTCAGCGACGGTAACGTGCACAGCAACATTGGACACTTGAAGGCGATGGTCGCGGAAGCGAAGAAGGAAGGCATCAAGAAGGTCCGCGTTCATATTCTCCTCGACGGGCGCGACGTTCCGGAAACATCTGCGCTGGATTATGTGAATCCCTTTGAGAAGTTCCTCGATGAACTGCGCTCTCCGGATTTCGATGTCTGCATCGCGAGCGGCGGCGGCCGTATGAAGATCACGATGGACCGCTACAATGCGAACTGGAAGATGGTCGAACTCGGCTGGAAAACGCACGTGCTCGGCGAAGGTCGTCTTTTCGCGACTTCCAGGGAAGCCATCGAGACTCTTCGCGGCGAGACCAAGGCGATCGACCAGGATCTTCCTCCGTTCGTGATCGGCAAGGACGGCAAGGCCGTCGGAACCATTCAGGACGGGGATTCCGTCATTTACTTCAACTTCCGCGGAGACCGTGCGATTGAAATCACTCGCGCCTTTGAAGAGGAAAATTTCACGGAATTCGACAGGGTCCGCTTTCCGAAAGTCTGCTACGCCGGCATGCTTCAGTACGATGGCGACCTCAAGCTCCCGAAGCGTTTCCTCGTTCCGCCTCCCGCGATCATCAACACGAGCGGCGAATGGTTCAGCAAGGCGGGCATCAAGCAGTTCGCCTGCTCCGAAACGCAGAAGTACGGTCACGTGACCTATTTCTGGAACGGAAACCGCAGCAGCAAGTTTGACGGTGAAACTTATCTTGAAGTCCCGTCCGATGTCATTCCTTTCGAACAGCGCCCGTGGATGAAGTCCGCGGAAATCACTGATGCGATGATCGACGCCGTGAAAAGCGGCAAGTACAATGCGATCCGCTGCAACTACCCGAACGGCGACATGGTCGGTCACACGGGTAGCTTCCGCGCGGCTACGATGGCTATCGAAGCTGTGGACCTGGGTCTTGCGCGCCTCCTCCCGGTAATCGATGCGATGGGCGGCGTCGCCCTTATCACTGCGGATCACGGCAATGCGGACGAAATGTACGAGATCGACAAGAAGACCCATCAGCCCAAGACGAACAAGGACGGATCCATCAAGGCGAAGACCTGCCATACCTTGAATCCGGTGCCGTGCATCCTGTACGACAATGTGACGGGCGGAAAGCTCGCTCTCCGCGAAGGCTCCTGGGGTCTTTCCAACCTCGCCGCGACTACGGCGAATCTCCTCGGCTACGAGAAGCATGAAGCATGGGACGATTCCATGCTCATTATCAAGTAATCCTGGAATGGACACTTCAAAGGCTCCCCTCCGGGGAGCCTTTTTGTATTTTTTCCGTACCGATGCCTTTTGCGTACAAATTATCAGAACCGGACATTCCTTGCGCCCCGTGGCGCATCACGCTCGTGACGAATCCCGATGTGTGCAACCTCGCGTGCCCGCTGTGCTTTCTCCGCCAGCGGGGGCGTCCCTCCGGACTCGGTGAAATGCCGTGGAACATGGCGGAAGCCCTGCTCCGTAAATACGCTTCCCGGGGTCTTAGGGAAGTCATTCCCAGCACGATGGGGGAACCGTTACTTTATACGCACACCGACAGACTGCTTGGACTGTGCGCGGAACTTGGACTCGCCGTGAACCTCACGACAAACGGAACTTTCCCGGGCCGGCCCGCCGAGGACTGGGCGCGCCGGCTTTTCCCGGTCTGCCGTGATATCAAGGTGAGCTTGATGGGAATCCGCCCCGGAACCATTGCTCGCCTTATGCCCGGAGTCCGCCCTGACGTACACCTTGAAAACGTCCGACGGCTTGCCCGGGTCCGGGCGGAACTTTCGGCCTCCGGCCTCCGCGCGGGGACGCTCACTCTGCAGGTGACCGTCACCCGTCTTTCCGAACCGGAGATCCCGGAACTTCTCGCTTTCGCCGCCTCCGCCGGCGTCACCCGCGTGCGGCTCAACCGCGCCGTGTTTCTTGACTGTTCATCGCCGGAACTCCGCCGGGAACTCGAACTTCCCCCCGAGGACCGCTTCGCTGCGGATGCACCGCTTCCCGTGGACGGAACGTTTACCGCATCATTCCGGGCCGGGGTCGCCGGTCGTTCCGTGCACTGTCCTTTTCCCGGGAAAGAACTCTGGATTTTCCCCGATGGATCGGTGCAGCGGTGTCCGAATCCGGAAATCCGCTTCGGAAATGGACGGTTTGACTCCGAAACGTGCCGAAAATGCCCTCTGTGGGGAAATAAAGAATGACTTTGCCCTGCTTTTTTTTAGCAAAAGTTCTATAATTGGGACAGGCTTCACTTTTAACAGCCTGGATTAATTATGAAAAGTATTTATGTTGGTAATCTCCCCTTCACGTTCCAAGACACTGACCTCGGCAAACTCTTTGCCGAATTCGGTGAAATCAAGAGCGCGAAGATCATCATGGACCGTGACACTGGTCGTAGCAAGGGCTTCGGCTTTGTCGAAGTTGACGACGACGGCGTTGCGGCTAACGCGATTGCGGGCCTCAATGGCAAAGAAATCAGCGGCCGCACACTGCGCGTCAATGAAGCGCAGCCTCGCGAAGCCCGCCCCCCGCGCAGAGGTCCTCGCTTCTAAGTCTCTGTTCTAGTACTCAAACATCGGACCGCGCTTTCAAGTGCGGTCTTTTTTTATGCCATTGGTTGCAAATATGCAACTAATGTTCCGAGTCAGAATACGCGGCGGGTGCTCCCGGTGAGAGTGTTCCGACTTGGATTAGGCGTGACCGCTCCTGCCGTGTGTTTCGAGGGTATATTTATCAATGGCTCTTTTCCCGAAAGGAGAAGATACATAACGTTGATTCCTGGACCGTTCCGAATGGAACGGTCTTTTTTTATTTTTGGTGCATGGCATTTAATTCCCTGCGCGATGCGCTCCCCGCAAAAAATGAAAACATCTCTACGGACGATCTCCTTTCCCGGTTCCTCGACTGGGTGGAAACCCGCAAAATCACATTGTATGAAGCGCAGGAGAATGCGATCCTTGAACTGTTCGACGGAAAAAATGTGATACTCAACACGCCCACGGGTTCCGGCAAATCGCTTGTCGCGCTCGC
>JBAYFD010000117.1:0-6029 GCA_041667365.1 Fibrobacteraceae bacterium
ACCTTGTCACCCAGCTTGACGCCGAGTGCTTTGCGTGCAAGGCCTTCCGCAATGCTTTTCGCGATTTCGAGGCCCGTGGTTCCCGATGCTACGGAACGTACGGAGCCATCGGGGAGAGTAAGATTGATTTGATCAGTCATAAATTATCCTTTTATAATATCCCGAAAATACGACATCCGGGACGTGCCTCAAATCTAAAAAAAAGTGCCGCAAAATTTTTCCGCGGAACGCCGTTATAAGACAAGACGCGGCCTAAGCGGACCTTCCGCCCCGTTTCCCGGCGGCGAACACGAACGCGCCCTGCACCACCTGGAACAGAGTTAGAATATAGCCGAGGAG
Source organism: Fibrobacteraceae bacterium (assembly GCA_041667365.1). Classification (GTDB taxonomy): domain Bacteria; phylum Fibrobacterota; class Fibrobacteria; order Fibrobacterales; family Fibrobacteraceae; genus JBAYFD01. The sequence goes on from JBAYFD010000117.1 coordinate 340, forward strand.
GCTCGCCGAAAGCACGACGTCCGCGGGAATATGGAGAAGCCCCGTGTAAAGGCTCACCTGCACGCCTTCCCGGATACCGATTCCGTTAATGGAAACAGGAACCATCGCGATAGTGATGGTAATTGCCGTAAATACGGTGATGGTCGCAATATCAACGGTAAGGCCGACCGCACGGAAATAGCTGTAATGGATGAACACGGAAAGCAATTGCAGCCACACAGAATCAAGCGCGGAAAGCATAAACTGCCGGTGATGACCGCGGTAAAGGGAAAACGCATTCTGGAGCTTGGGCAGGAACGTTATCTTTTCCCGCAGCATGCGCGGCAGATTTAATTTATCTGCAAAAAGGCAGCCGGCGATGACCGCTACGGAAACAGCGGTCGCGGCTACCATCGTAAGCGTATACGCAAGCGGGACCGCATAGCGCGCAAGCACGAACGGGAGCGCGATAAAAAAGCAGAGGAACATCGCGAGAAGTCCCGTGATGCGGGACACGAGTATCGCCGCCACGGACTGCGCCGTCTGCTTGAAACGTTTGCCGAGCGCGACGGATTTCACCGCATCGCCGCCGAATCCGCCGGGGAGGAGATTGTTAAAAAAGTAGCCGAGCGCGATGTACGCGTAATAAGTCCGGAACGGAATCAACTTCCCCGCTTCGAGCAGAAGGCCCTTCCAACGGTTCGCCTGAATGAGCATGGAAAAGAACGTCGCGAGGAGCATCAGCAAGAGCCACGGCAGCGCCGAGGCATGCCAGTGTCCGCACACGGACGCGAACGGGACTTTATAAAAAATGAGCGCAAGGCCGGAGAGACTCACCAGGATCTTGAGCGCGGTCTTTATTCCCTTGGGAATTTTTGCAGACACTCAGCGGTTCTCCCCGAGAACGCTTCGGGCGGCATCCACCACGGCGGCGCTCGTCTTCGCCCAGTCGAAATGCGTGAGCCATTCGCGAATTTCCGGATCGCGGGTTCCTTTCTTATCAAGTCCGGATTCCAGAACTTTCGCCATTTCCGTTGTATCGAACGGGTCGAAATAGTCCGCCACCGTTCCGCCTACCTCTGGAAGCGAAGACGCATTGGAGCAGGCAACGGGCGTCCCGCACGCGAACGCTTCAAGCACGGGGAGGCCGAAGCCTTCGTAAAGCGAAGGCAGCACGAACAGATCCGCAATGTTGTACAAGTCCACCAGGGTTTCCTGGGAAACCAATCCCGTATGGATCGTCAAATTCCCGATACCGAGTTCCTTCTCGCGGATATTCCCTGCATAATTTTCAAAGGCCTTCCCCACGAGGATGAGGCGACAATCACCGCGGCCGGGCATTTTGGAAAATGCTTCCATAAGTCGTTCAAGATTTTTGTGCGGCAGAAGATTCCCGACGTAAAGAATGAGCTTTTTATCGCGCGGAATGGAATAGCGTCCGTAGAGGTATTCAAGCGAAGCACGCTCCTTACGTACAAATTCAGAGCCTACGCCGAGCGGGACCACGGAAATTTTTGAAGGATCTGGATGGTAAAAGCGCAACAGGTCTCGCCGGGTGCTTTCCGAATCCGCCATGATATGGTCCGCACGGCGGCAGACCGCACCGAAAATATATTTGAAATACCAGTGGACGGCCTTGAACGGCAAAAATTCCGGGTAAATGAGATGCGTCAGGTCATGGACCGTGACAATCATCTTGCCGCGGTAAAGAAGTGGAATGTTACAATGCGGAACGTGCAGGACATCGGGATGTTCAGCGCGCAGCGCGCGGTACGGAAAATGAATCTGTTCCTTATACCCATAGATGGGGCTTTCAAAAGGAATGAGCTTTGAAAAATGCCCGCGGTAAGGCGCCAGATCCCGTTCATTCCCCATCGCAGCCGAATAGCAGTCATGCGAAAGGAACTGCTGAATGCAGGTGCCAATCCCGGACTTGTTAACCATGCGTGCGTCTACGGCAAGTTTCATCAGGTTTCATTCCTGTAGTGGTTGAATATTCCGCGGATGGTATCGTGCAAATCCGTCCCTTTCCAGAATTCACGTATACGCGTATTGTCACAGACGTGGTACGGATTATCGATAGGCCGGAGTTTTTCCGGATCGATCTCTACGCGGATAGGCACTGATGCAAGCGAAAGGATATAATGAAGCAGGTCCTCAATCTTATAGGCGATGCCGGAGCCGACGTTAAAGACAACATTTGCCGAAGGATTTTCAAGCAGCATACGGTAGACATGCACAATGTCGCGCACATCCGAAATATCACGCACGGCAGAAAGGTTACCCACGGAGATTACGCCCGGCTTCCCACTTTTGTCAATCGCCGCCGCCTGCATGCAAAAGTCCGGAATAACGAACTGTGCGGTCTGGCCCACTCCGGTATGATTGAAGGAGCGGGTGCAGATAATCTGCATGCCGTACTTTTCGCGGTAAAGCGAAGCGAAATTTTCCTGGGCGATCTTGGAAATTCCATACGGATTATTCGCCGCTATCGGATCTTCCTCGCGGAGAGGCGTTTTCTTTTTCGCATATTCTTCACTCGAGCCGACAAGCAAAACGCGCGCGGAAGGCGCCAACGCATGCGCTGCATCAATCAGATGAAGCGTGCCCACTACGTTCACTTCTATCGTCTTCTGCGGAATTTTCCAGGACTGTCCCACAGAGCTTATCGCCGCAAGATTGACAACGAATTCAGGCTTTGCATCGCGGACGGTACGTTCGACGTCCGCCGCCTGCAGCAGGTCCGCTACGCCATACTGCACGCCGGGAACGGGCGCCACAGGAAGCCTAGTATCGCTCGCCGCGACGGAATAGCCATTTTCCAGAAACTCGCGGATCAGATACGGGCCGACGAATCCGCCCGCGCCGAAAATCAGAACGGATTTCTTTCCCATCATTTTTCTTCTTCCAAATCGTGCGCGACCATCCGCTGCACAAGATCTTTGAAACTGACTTTACGTTCCCAACCGAGCACCGCTTTCGCTTTGGACGAATCACCGCGGAGCGCTTCGACTTCCGCCGGACGGTAAAACTGCGGGTTCACGCGAACGATGACCTTGTCGCCGCCCTTGAGCGTAGCGAATTCAGCGGAGCCCTGACCGTGCCATTCAATTTCCATATTCACTTCGCCGAACGCCATCTCCACGAATTCCCGGATGGAATGAGATTCCCCCGTAGCGATTACATAATCGTCCGGTTCCGGCTGCTGCAGCATAAGCCACATCGCGCGCACATAATCTTCCGAATGGCCCCAGTCACGCTTCGCGTCCAGATTTCCGAGTTCAAGCACATCCTGCTTCCCGTAATGCATGCGGGCAACTGCCTTGGAAATCTTGCGCGTCACGAACTCCTCGCCGCGGCGCTCCGATTCATGGTTAAAAAGGATTCCCGAGCAGCCGTAGAGATGATAACTTTCGCGGTAATTCTTCGTAATCCAGTGCCCGTAAAGTTTAGAAACGCCGTACGGACTCCGCGGATAAAAAGGCGTCGTTTCCTTCTGCGGAACTTCCTGCACCTTGCCAAACATCTCGCTCGTGGATGCCTGATAAAAGCGGGTATCCGGCTTCGTCAGGCGGATGGCCTCAAGAGCGTTCGTCACGCCGATCGCATTGATGTCCGCGGTCGAAAGCGGCGTTTCCCACGAAGTCGTCACGAACGACTGCGCCGCCAGGTTGTAAAACTCATCGGGCTTCGCGATTTCAAGGGCACGGAGAAGCGACGCCTGATCGGTCATATCGCCGAAGAGGAAACGCACCTTCCCTTTGAGATGCTCCGCGTTATTAAAATCCAACTTGCTTTTTCTGCGGACTAGTCCGAAAACCTCATATTCCTTGGTTAAAAGGAAATCCGCAAGATAAGAACCGTCCTGCCCGGTAATGCCAGTAATGAGAACTTTTTTCATACGGGCAAATATATAGTTTTTTGCGCCGCCGACCGTGAAAAGAAATCACGGATTTAGGCCAACGCAGGCTGAAACGGTTTTTAAGCTTCGATGAACGAAAGCCCGATCAGAATCGCCATAATAAAGAAATTCAATTGTACAGACATTATAACGCCCCTTTTATTTATATGTAAAATAGAAAGAATGCCCTTTATTGTAAAATTATAATTTACTTTCCATGACGCAAGACACACCCGCAACATTAGGTTTGAGGTTCCAGGCGTTCCGATGAAACGCGGGAACCTGCGGATGCGGCGCCTGCAAAAATCAGTTTTTTATTTATATTACGGATATGCCCGAAAAAATAGCAGTTTTAGGCGCCGGAATCACCGGCCTCACCACGGCTTTCTACCTCAAAAAGAGCAACGTCGACTTCACCGTTTTCGAAAAGAAAAACAGAGCGGGCGGCGTCATCCATTCCGTTTCCAGGGACGGCTTCGTCTGGGAAACGGGTCCGAACACGGGCGTCATCGGGAAGCCCGAAGTCGTCGAGCTCATCGAGGACCTGGGCGCGCAGGACATCTTTGAAGTCGCCCCGAACCTCGCCGGCAAGCGATACATCTGGAAAAACGGGGCGCTCCACGCGCTTCCCTCAGGAATCATCAGCGGGCTCATCACGCCGCTTTTCACGTTCAAGGACAAGCTCGGAATGCCGTTCGAACCGTTCCGTCCCCGCGGCACGGACCCCGAAGAAAACCTCACGAGTTTCGTCAAGCGCCGCCTCGGGCAGTCATTCCTTGACTACGCGGTAGATCCGTTCGTCTCCGGCGTCTACGCCGGGGACCCGGACACGATCATTCCACGCTATGCGCTCCCCAAGCTGTACAATCTCGAAGCGGATTACGGAAGCTTCATCCGCGGCGCAATCCATAAGCTGAAAGAGCCGAAAACGGAGCGCGACCGCAAGGCGACCAAAAAGACGTTCTCCGCAAAGGGCGGCCTCGGAACGCTCGTCGGACGTCTTACGCAGGCGATAGGAGAAAACAACATCCGCCTCGGCTGCGAGGCATTGCAGGTAGCCCCGGAAAACGGCAAATACCGCATCCGCACGGCGCAAGGCGACCATGGCTTATTCGACAAAGTGATTTTCACATTCGGCGCGACACACATTGCGGAAGCGCTTCCCTTCCTCTCCAGCCGGAAGTTCGAAGCGGTGTCCCAGGTGACTTACGCGCAGGTCGCGGAGGTCTCCCTCGGATTCCGGCGCTGGAAAGGTTTCCCGCTCAACGGATTCGGCGCACTCGTGCCCTCCAAGGAAAAGCGGAACATTCTAGGCGCGCTCTTCATGTCTTCGCTCTTCAAAAACCGTGCCCCGGAAGGCGGGGCAATGCTCGCCGTATTCATCGGCGGAATGAGACATCCAGAGTTTGTACAAATGAACGACAACGACCTGAAAGCGGTGGTACGGAAGGACATATCTGAAATTCTTTCTATCAAGGAAGGGACCTTCAATCCCGAAGTTTTTGAAATCAGCAGGCACGAAGAGGCGATTCCGCAGTACGACATCAAGACCCCGGCACGGAGCGCGGCCTTCGTCGAAATAGAACGGGCCTTCCCCGGTATTCTCGCAGGGGGGAACGGCATCGGCGGCATCGGGATGGCGGACCGCATCCGGCAGGGCCGGGAACTCGCCCTCCGCGCAGCCGTACCGGACAACGGCAAAAACGACAGGGCATAAAGGTCTCCCCGCCGCCCGTTTTGTATATTTGCGGGCAGTTCAACACCGGCCCAGGTGGTGGAATGGTAGACACTGGGGACTTAAAATCCCTTG
>JBAYFD010000118.1:0-5974 GCA_041667365.1 Fibrobacteraceae bacterium
CTTCGCCGACGCGGAAGCTATCGTGCGTAAAGACGTACTTCACGGGAAGCCCCTGGAGCGCCGCCATGCGGATCACCGGCTTCATGAAATCGCTGAACACGAAGAACGTGGCGCAGATGGGGTAAAGACCGCCGTGGAGCGCAATTCCGCAGGCGATGGCACCCATCGTGAGTTCCGCGACGCCGACCTGGACGAACGCGCCCTTGAAGTCCCCCGGGCGGAGGATTCCCGTCTTGTCGAGGAACTTCTGCGTGTTGTCGCTGTTGGAAAGGTCCGCGGAGCTGCACAGAATATTGTGGTACGCTTCGGCGAGGTAGCCGAGCACCGTGCCCGAACTTACGCGCGTCGCGACGCCGTCCTTCTGCTGCAAATCCTTGAGGTTGAGCGCGACGCTGTTGCCGGAGAGCCAGTCCGCGAGGGTCTTCGCCTTGTCCGGATTTTTAGAATCCCACATTGCCTTCTGTCTGTTCCACTTGGCGGCGACCTTGCGGAGTTCGGCGAGGCGTTCGTCAAATGCGGCCTTGACATCCGGGAAAATCTGGAACGGGTTCTGCGCATCGCCGCCCATGCGGCGGATAGTCTCATCCGTAGAAGCGCCGGCGGCGTTCAGCGGCTGGCCGTGCGTACTGACTGCCCCTTCAAAAGACGTACCGTCCGCGCCCACGACGTTTTTCGCCATCGTGGTGTGCGTATAAACGAGAGTCGGAGCTTTCTTTTCGCGCCAGGCCGCGGTGAGCGCCTTGCGGAGCGCGGGAATGTCATTGCCATCGACTTCGATGACCTTGAATCCCCAGGCCTTGTACTGCTTCACGATGTCGTGATCCATCACGTCTTCCGTGCGGCAGGAAAGCTGCACTTTGTTCGCATCGTAAATGAAAATCAGATTGGAAAGCTTGAGATGGCCCGCGACGCGGCCGATGCCGTACGCGATTTCCTCTTCAACGCCGCCGTCGGAGACGAGGGCGACTGTCTTGTGGCTCACGATTTCGCCGAAACGTTCCGCCATATAACGTTCACCGATCGCGCAGCCGAGGGCCATGCCGTGACCGAGGCCGAGGGGACCCGAGGAATTCTCGATGCCGCGGGAGACGTTCAATTCGGGGTGACCCGGAGTGTGGCTTCCCCACTGACGGAAATTCTGGAGATCGTCCATAGAAAGGCGCCCCGTGAGCGCAAGTTCCGAATAAAGGAGCGGAGACATATGCCCCGGATCCATAAAGAAACGGTCGCGCGCGATCCATTGCGGATTTTCAGGATCGAAACGGAGAAATTCCGCAAAAAGAAGGGAAATGACGTCCGCCGCCCCCATCGCTCCACCCGGATGCCCCGACTTCGCTTTTTGAACCATGGCGGCGGAAAGAATGCGTACGTTGTCTGCTGTTTTCTTAATTAGGATATCGTTCATCGGGCGGCCTCGATTTTGGATTTTGCGGCCCAAATGTAGTAAAAAAACCTATATTCCTGCTCGCTTTGGGGCCGTTTTTACCATTCCCTGCAGGATATCGTATGAATTACATTAAAAATCTACTGAATAACCTGAGACATCCGGCGGGAATCGCCGGCGTCATCATTGCGCTACTCATTCCCTTTCTCATTTACCTCGCCCCGAATTCCGGGTACAAGGACACGCTTCAGTACCTGGATACCAATCTGCCGTTCTGGCTCTTTCTCGTTCAGTTCATTTTGGGCATCGCCCTCTTTATCGGACTATTCAAGGACTTCCGCTCCTGGCTCTTGGATCGCCTCCCCCAAAAACGCTACCTTGTCGCGCTCGGTATATTTGCCGTTCTCGCAATCGGTTTCGCCGCGACACAGATCGAAGCCCGCCACCGCGTGCAAAGCGATGAAAGCGTATTCCTCTCCGTCGCGCAGAATCTGTACTACAACCAGGAAAGCGTCACCTGCAACGAAGGCGAATTCCAGGGCGGCACGTTCAACTGCGAAAACAATTCCGACAGTTTCAAGACCAAGGGGCTTTCCTTCCTGTACGTCATCGGCATGCCCATATTCGGCACGTCGCTCCACTGGATTTTCAACCTGGAACTCGTCTTCCTGTTCCTCGCGATGATCCTGTTCTTCTTCGCCCTCCGCGCCTGGACGGCGGACGATTTCCTTTCTTTGATTGCGACAGTCCTCCTCTTCGCGCAGCCCACCGTGCTTTTCCAGTTCCGTTCCGCTTCCGTGGAACCGCTCTACGTCCTCTGCTCCGCGCTCGCGCTCCTATCCCTCAAATGGGCCGTGGACAGAAACACGCTCCGGCACTGGATTCTGTTCGCGCTCATCCTCGCGTTCTTCGCGCAGACCCGCCAGGAGACGCTGTTCTGCTTCCTCGCGTTCATCGTGTTCGCCTGCCCGAAGCTCCTTGATAAAAAAGACTGGAAAGCGCCGGCGTTCCTCGTCACGCTCTCCGTGTTCTCCGTCCCCGTGCTCCTCACAATCAGCTACTTCCAGGGCTACAACTTCCAGGGCGGCGAATTTTCCGCGCACGGGCATTTCATCGAAAACCTCAAGGGCAACTGGGACGTGATGACGAACTCGTTCAAGGACGGGGCACTCACCAATCCGTTCCTCGCGAGTTTCAACTACCTCTTCCTCACGGGCCTCGTTATCCTTGTGCTCCGCGCCGCATTCGAACTGTATAAAGCGAAAAAGCCTGGCTTCTACACCTGGGCGCTCCTATTCCTCGCCCTTTACCACATCCAGACCTACATGGTCCTCGAAAACGTGTCCGGCGACTTCACCATCGAAATCAACCAGCGCTACAGCCTAGTGATGCTCCCGTCGATGGCGTTCCTCGGCGCGCTCGCCATCAGGGAAATCCTGTTCTGGATGATCAAGGCTCTCGGATTCTCGAAATTCGAAAAGAGCGCGACGGCGGTGTTCATCGCCTGCGCCGTGACATCCGCGGCAATCGCCGGGAACACGCTCAGCTACAAGCAGAGTTTTAATGACAACGTCATGTACAACAGGAACCACCTCACGAACGAGGAAGTGGAAATCTGGAAATGGCTCCGGCTGCAGCCGGAAAAGCCGAGGCTCTTCGTATACGCGCGGCCCTGGCACTTCGTGGGCTACGGAGTCTCCGCAATCCATTATGACCGCGTGCGCGGCATGAGCGACGCCGATTACAACGCCCTCCTCGCAAAATATAACGGAGAAGTTTATTACATCCGGGGCCTCGATTGCTGGGACAGCCACACATACCACGTGAAAGCGGTGGAGCACCGCATCGCCACGACCTGTGACGTATTCGAGCGCGAAATGAAGATGGACCAGGTTTACCAGACGCTCATCACGAACAACTACTGGCTGCAGATAGCGAAGCTCCGCGAAAAGCGAGGCTACGACCCGGAAGCCATCTTCAAGTTCGGATTCTGGCAGGGCACACCGGAAAAGCACCAGGTCATCGTCGATTATTCCATGCCCCTTGGCCAGGCGCAACCATGGAAAGTTTCGCTCATCCTGAACGGAAAGGACACCGTCAAGACGATGCCTTACACGATGTCGTCTCCGAGCGATACGCTCAAAGGCACGCTCGTACCGGGCTACAACCGATTCGACGCTATCATCACAGATACAACCTCCGGGGAACTCGTCACAAAGAGCACGAGCTTCCGGTTCTTCCGCTTCGAAGGCGCGCTCTCGCTTGCAGACATTGCAATCAAGAGCAACACGCAGGGCTGGGGCGATCTTCAGAAGGACAAGAGCCTCGACGGGCACACCTTCACCGTGAACGGAGAGACGTTTGAAAACGGATACGGCACGCACGCGCCGTCAGACATGGCGTTCGACCTCGGCGGACGCTACCTCCGGTTCTCCGCAGTCTTCGGACTCGACGACGAAAGCCTCTGCAGCGACGGCGTCAAAATCCGCATCGTGGGCGACGGCAAGACGCTCTACGAAAGCGATACGCTCCATCTGCAAAAGACGCTTCCCGTGGATATCCCCGTTCAGGGAATCAACGATTTCCATATTCAAAGCGACGCGCTCGCAAACAATCAGTGCGACCACATCGACATCATTCAGCCGACGCTGTTCCCACCGAAAATTTCAGCGCGCAACAATGCCGCTTATAAGAAATAAAGGTCAAAGATGAAGAACAGCCTTTTCGTGATGAGCGCCGCAAGCGGAGCCGGCAAAACGACGCTTAAGGACAAAGTAATAAAAGAATTTCCGGACATCCGCTATTCCATTTCCGCGACGACGCGCGAGCCGCGCAAGGGCGAAGTGGACGGCATACATTACTTTTTCAAGACCCGCGAAGAATTTCAGAAGATGATCGCGGAAAATGCGCTCGTGGAATGGAACGAGGTCCACGGGCATTTTTACGGCACGCCAAAAAAATTCGTGGAAGACACGCTCGCGAAAGGGCTCCGCGTCCTCTTCGATCTAGACGTTTTCGGAAAGATCAACTTCGACAAAGTTTACCCCGAATCCACGGGCATCCTGATTCTGCCGCCCTCGCTCGAAATTCTCGAAAAGCGCCTCCGCGGACGCGGAACGGACCCGGAAGAAGTCATCCGCCTCCGCCTCGATAACGCGAAAAAGGAAATGGAATTCGCGAAACTTCATGGCAAGTACGAATACACCATCGTGAACGATAACCTGGAAAAAGCGGCGGACGAACTCCGCGCAATCCTCCGCAAGCGATAAGCGCTTCCTTTACATCGGGTCGACGTCGATGCGTATCTCGATATCGCGCGGGATTCCGAGCGATTCCGGATTCTCGATCAGCGGTGCGAGCACTTTGCGTATAACCGTCGCGTTCTTCCCTTTGACAAGCGTTTCCACCCACGACATCTTGAGAAGCCGCGGGATGTAGGAGTCCACGGGCCCCAGGAACTGCACGCCATTCCCGCGCTTTGAAAGTTCCCGCACGACTTTTTCCGAAACTTCGCGGAGCAGCGTTTCATTGCGGGAACCGAACTCCACCACAGCCACTTTGCAATAGGGCGGATATTCCGCTTCTTTGCGCGCAGCGAGTTCCCATTCCGCGAAGCCGTCATAATCGTGCTTCAGCGCAAAATGCATCACGGAATCTTCAGGGTTCTGCGTCTGGAAAATCACGCGGCCGCCCTCGTGCGCACGCCCTGCACGGCCAGCCGTCTGGCTCAGGAGTTCGTACAGGCGTTCCCCGGAATGATAGTCAGGAGCGCCCGCGCTGTCCGCGCCGACGACACCCACAAGCTGCACGCCAGGGAAATCGTGTCCCTTCGCGACCATCTGAGTTCCGAGCAATACATTGTATTCGCGGGCGCGGAACGCATCGAGGATTTTTTCCGTAGCGCCCATATTCTGCGTGGTGTCGCGGTCCATGCGGATGACTTTCGCGCCAGGGATCCATTCGAGGATTTCCTCTTCCAGCTTTTCGATCGCGCCGCCTACGAATTCATATTCCGTGGAGCCGCATTCGCGGCACGGCGTACTCAGCGGATAGAGCTTTCCGCAGTAATGGCAGAGGAGTCCATTGTGCTGTTTGTGATAAACTAACGGAATGCGGCAATCGCTGCAGAAGAGCGTCGCGCCGCATTTGGCACAGACGCGCGCCTTGGAAAAACCGCGGCGGTTGAGGAGGACTATCGCCTGATTTCCGTCCGCGACGCATTTGCCGAGCGCTTCGCGGAGTTCCGCGGAAAGGAGAATGCCCGATTGCTGGAGCCGCGCTTTTTTCCGCATGTCCACGACGCGGACCTCCGGGAGCTTCGTTTCCGTCGCACGGTGCCGGAGAGGCAGGTACAGCAAGTGCCCGAGCTTTGCGTTTTCAAAAGTCTCGATGGCGGGAGTGGCGCTTCCGAGAACGACGAGCGCGCCTTCCCTGTGCGCAATGTGGAATGCAAGTTCGCGGCAGTGATACCGCGGCGAGGAATCCTGCTGCTTGTAGGAACCGTCATGTTCCTCATCGAGGATGACGACGTCGAACGGATACGGCGTGAGGATCGCGCTCCGCGTGCCGAGCACGATGCGGGCGCCGCCC
>JBAYFD010000119.1:0-5966 GCA_041667365.1 Fibrobacteraceae bacterium
GCGGAGGATTCCATAAGCGCGTCCGTATTCGCGGTGACCGACGCTGTCCACTTTGTAATAAACGGTGCTGTCGTACCTCACCACGTAAGTCGAGGGATCGCCCTTGTCGATGGTGAGCGTATCGCCGTTCGATGCCACCGCGGCGACGGTATCTTTCGGAATGCGCACGACGCTGTCCCTCGAAAGATAAACCTTGCGGTCCGTATGGTCGTAGTCAAAAATATCGGACGCGGCGAAAAGTCCGCCGTTGTCCGGGCTCCAGAAGTTTCCTTTGGTGAACGCTTCCCTGTCCCCGCCGCCATACATATCGCGGGTGATGTTCAGACTGTAACTCGTGTTGAGGAACGGGAAGATATTCCAGCGTACGCTCGCCTTGTGCGAAAGGTCCACCGTGTACGTCACCGTCTTATCCGTCTGCGGATCGACGTAATCCGGGTCGCGCGCCTGGTCCACATAGCGGATGTAGCTCAGGTCGAAAAGGGTGAGGTCGAATGTCTGCGGCCAGGGTTCAAAGGACGCATTGGAAAAACTGCGCGCCCACTTCTGCTTTTTAAGGATGGTGAACGGTTTGTAATCAAAGCGGTTATAAGTTCCGAGTTTGTACTCAATGATCGTGTGATAGGAATACGAGGAATCCGCCGCCGTCGTGGACTTGGATTCCGTTTCATTGTAAGAATAGCTCCACGCCGGGCGTTCCAGGAACACCTGTGAGAACACTTCCTTGACGGCATCCGGCTCGGGCTTGTAATCCTTGCTGTAGCTGAAACTGAAACGCCGCGTGCGGGAATAGGATTCATAGCCTTTCGATTCCGAAGAACTGCGGAGGCTTTCCTCATCCGCGCTGTCCTTCACGGTGAGCTTGTTCGTCAAAAAATCCTTGCCAATGTCCCAGAGATTGTCATGGCTGAGTTCAAGATCGTCCGTGGGTTTCAAGTACGGGCGCTTGGTCGTGCTGCTGTAGCCTACGCCCAGAGGCATGTGAAAGCCGTCTTCGTCCTTAAAGAATTTATTCACATTCAGCGTCGCATCCGCGGAAAGGTCCAGTTGGGCCGCGGCATCGGAAAGAGCCGGTTTCGGCGAGCCGGAGGAAGTCGAAAGCGTCGCGAAGTTCCCGTCCTGGTACTTCATCGCACCCGAAACGGAAAGCACATCGGAGAAGTCCGTCTGCCCGCTCATGCGGAAAGCATAGCCCCAGTCAGTGTCCATGCCGGAAAGCCGCAGGTCATCGATCCAGAAAGTTCCGGCGAGGTCCGACGTCGAAGCGGAAGAATCCGCGATGATCACGAAGCGGATCCAGTCCACGGATGTCGTCGATGGATTGCCGACGAGCTTAATCTTTTCGTCGCGGTCGCCGCCGAGATCTTTTTCCACCGGTTTGAGATACGGCGGATGGCGTCCCTGCTTCAAATCGGAGAAGTCCGATAGCGCCATGGAGAATGCGTTTGCGAGCCAGTTCCGTTCATGACAATCCTGTGTGCGTTCCGAAGCCGTGCACACGACCTTCACGGGCTTAAAGCTCCATTCGTAGTAATCCGTGGAACCTTCGAGCGAGCCTTCGCCGAACTGCAAGGCGAAGCGCACCGGAGTCGACGAGGCTTCCGTCGCGTAATGAATTTCCATGGCGAGGGATTTATACTTGGTGAGATCCTTCGTCTCCGAATCAAAGACACGAGTCGCCGCGACTTGCTGACCGGGCGTCAAATTCTTGTAATCCAGGACGAGAGCCGTTTCCTTGAGCGCGGCGTTCGATTCCGCATCGCGTTCCGTCTTTGTATTCGGAGATTTGTAATAAGTTCCGGAATTTTCGCGGTTGTTGATCGTGCTCACCTGCAGATAAGACGAATCCGTATCCGTCGTGGAGGCGCTCACATCCACATTGCTTCCGTCAACGACAGCGACCTGCGTGTTCCCGCCCGATGTCGTCACATAGCTGTCGCTCGCATCCGTTTTTTCCCAGGAGTTTCCGAGGACGGCGAGGCTCACGATCTGCGCCTTCGCTTCCGCGACACCCTTGTTCACATTGCCGAACCAGAGTCTCGAGAACTGCGCGCCGGAAAGAATGTCCGTATAGGTCGCGCCTTCCGCGGAAACGATCGTATCATACTGATCCAGCGGGACGCGCCATTTGCGCCAGCCGTTCTTGAGCGTCTCGTACTTCGTCGGATCATCACTGGAAAGATCGATTTTATACCGGACGAAACTGATGTTCTTGTCCAGCGATCCGTTCTTATTGATGTCTTCCGTATCGAAAGTGCGCTCGCCGGAGTTATTTTCCGTTCCGTTGATCGTCACGGGCGGGTCGCTGTCATCGTCGAGGTTCGAATTGAAATTGTCGCGTGCGATATCCGTGTTGGACGCTTCTGAGTTTGTACTATTCTTAATCGTGGAGACGCAGCCGGAGACGCGGCAGTCCCAGACCTGAAGCGTTTCTTCAGAGCCCGTCTTTCCGTCAATGCCGTTATCATTGAGCGCCGTGGTCGTGCCGAGTTCATTTTCGCCGTCATATTGGCCGTTCGGGGCTTCGCCGTTGATCGAGAGGTCTTCGCTCACGAGGCCGAGATCCAGGTAAAGACTGCCCACATTTCCGCGCGCGACGATTTCTATGTATTTCTTTTCACTCAGGTCCTGATAGTATGAGCTGTTCGGACGCATCACGCCGCCCCAGCTGTTGCCCATCAGGTTGTCGTTCGGGCGAAGCGTGAACTTGAGGACGGAAAGTTCCTGGTTATCCACGTCGGAGTTCCCTACGCTCGGATAGATGTACTTATAAAGTTCCGTGTTATTGCTGTGCCAGATGAATTCGCCCTTATGGCGGTAATCCTGATTTTCGATATAAGTGCCCGGATCGGTGGAAACGCCGCCCGGAGGCGACGCCGGGTACCAGGACGTGCGCGACATCGGGTACGTGAGTCCGCTTTCGCTGCTTTCAAAATCCTCGAGGAGGGCGGTCTTGCCGCTGCTCGTGTTCGCGTCGTGACGGCTGCTCGCAAATTCCGTTTCAAAGCGCCAGTTGGATTTTGCCTTCGTGTCAATGAATGGGATCAGATTCACGGCGTCCGTCATCCACTTCGCCGTGTCTTGCAGGCGGAGGTTCATCCCCCACAGGAAGCTCGAATAAGGTTCATTGCCGAGAGTCGGCGTTTCCGCCGTCGTCGTCTGGCTCTTGTAAAGCGCCGTCACGCCGAGCACGGAACCATCGCCGAACCCGTAATACGTCAGCGGCAACTCCGCCCGCGCGCCGAGGAGGACCTTGTTATCGATTTCGAACAAAGGCTCGCATTCAAACGAAACGGTGATTTCCTTGTTCGGGTCAAGGGCGCGGTCACTCAGAAGCTCGATCTGTCCGAGTTCATAGTTCACTTCGTAATCCGTGCCGCGCACGAGGACTTCGGAACCCGCCTTCAGCTTTTCAGAGCCTTCGGAAATGTCCATGCAGGAGTTTCCGCTCACGGAATAGCTCGAGCTCGGATCGCGCACGCTGATCACGGAATTGCGGCGTTTGCCGACCGATTCAAAATAATAGCGGTTCGTATAACGGTTCAGGTTGTATACGGGCGTCGTATAAAGTTTTTCCATCGCCGCGGTGGAGTCCACGTTGCGGAACGGTTCAAGGCAGTTCTGCTTCGCGCGCGCCGTCGCATTCGAGCCGGAATACCAGCTCACGGGGCGGCACGGGAGCCACATTTCCCCGGTGTAGGAACCGGAAGCGTCCTGCTTGAAAATCGTCGTATTGCTCGTGAGGGGCGAACCCGTCGCCGTGTCCACGAGCCCGAGTTTCTTGAGGTAGCTGCCCGCAACGCCGGCCTTATCCTTGAGACGCAGGACGAAGCTGTTCGAGCTCCCGTCCGAAATGCCCACGGAATAGACATTGCGGAGCATCAGCTTGTCGATGTCCGTAAGTTCCGGGCGCGTCGCGTCCCACTGGATGAGGACGATCTCATCGCCGGAGCGCACCGTAGTCCCCGTGCGCGAAGTGCCGTCATTGCTCCAGCTTGCGGCGATGAGCGTATTGCGGGACGCTCCCGCCACCTGCACGATTCCCGTGCGGCTGTCATAGCTGTAATCGCCGGAAGGCATTTCCACCATGCGGGACACCGTATCCTTGATCTGCGTCCCCGACGGCGTCGTGTAGACGAGCGTCATGTCCTTGAGCACGTCCGTCGTGTTGTTCGTCGCGCTGCGCTTGTAAAGTTTGAGGTTCGTCGCGGAGAACGGGGCGGAGGATCCGCCGGCGATGAACGAATTGATGTAATTGTTCCGCGCCGAATGGTTGAGGAAATAATAGCGGTACGCGAGAAACTGCTTATCGAGAATCTGAAATTCCGTGGTGCTTTCGCTCGCATTGATCGTGTACTTTTCCTGGCTTCCGCCATCCTGCGAAGCGATCGTCGTGAGCCGCCAGTCGCCGAGTTTCCATTCCGCCTTGATGCCGAAAAGTCCCTTGTGGTTTTCGGAATAGCCCGTGAGTTCCGTACCCGTGAGGCTCAGGGATGTCGAGCCCGCTTCGACGCGCTGGAGAATGTAATCTTCAAATTCATCTTTGTACGATTCCTGGTACACGACGCGGATCTGGTTCTGCACGCCGAGTCCGCTTTCCGTGTTGTTCACTTCGACCGTGATATACGGGCCGATCTTTCCCTTCACGATGAAGCTCGGATCGTAATGGAGCGTCGGATCAGGGAAAAGGTTGCTCTTGTCGCTTCCCGGGGCGTCATCCTTTTCTCCGCGGCCGGAGAGCCGGATGTCCATCGTCCCCTGCAGCAAGAGTTTCGGCTTGTCAAACCCGAAGTCCTTCATCCACGCGGGCATGTTCACGGGAATGGAAATATCGAACAGCGACCCCGATTCGGACGGGGAATATCCGCCGTCCTTCTGCCCCGCGAAAGAGTTCAGCCACAGCCGGTTAAATCCGATATTGTACATATCCGCCACGTACGCGGAAAGTTCGGGGTATGTCGCCTGCCAGAGTTGCGTGGTGTCGCGGCTCACGTTGTTCACATACTCGCCCTTCACATCCATTTCGCGGGTATCGAAGTCAATGTCATGCGAAGTCACCTTGCCGCGGGGATCCTTGAGGAGCGAACCGTCGCCCTGTCCCACGCCGCCCTTGGGAAGCATGTCCGAAAGGGGCGCCGCATCCGGGGGAAGCGGTATGTACTGCACCGGGGAATAAGGGGAAAGCGTGCCCGCAGTAGTATCCGCCGAATCATTTTCCTGCGCAAAAGACAACGCGAAAGACAGGAGCGCGAGGACGGCGACCGGACGGAGAGATATAGAGTTCAGACAAAAAATCAAGGTGCCCCATAAAATACAGATTGCGTGGTCTTCAGACCAACGCGCGGGAGCTAGAAAGTAATAAATTTTGCGCGTGCTCTCAATGCCCTTCATCATCGATATGCTCGGAACGTTCGCATTCGCGATCACCGGCGCCTACAAAGCCATACAGTACAAGCTGGACTGGCTCGGAGTCCTGATTCTCGCAACGGCGACTGGCGTCGGCGGAGGCATCCTGCGCGATGTCATGCTCGGTCTCACGCCGCCCGTCGCGTTCAACACGCCGGCCTACATCATCGTCTGCGCGCTCGCCTCCATCATCACGCTCAAGGCACAGCACGTCATCAAGGCGACGTGGAACTACGTTCTCATCGCCGACGCACTCGGACTAGGCTTCTTCACCGCCGTGGGCGCAAGCAAGGCCGCCGCCGTGGGCGCAAGCCCTGTCGCCATCGTCTGCATGGCCGCAGTCACCGCCGCAGGCGGTGGAGCCCTCCGCGACATCCTCGTGAGCGAGATTCCGCAGATTCTCAAAAGCGACTTTTACGCGACCGCGGCGATCGCGGGCGGCATTCTGTTCGTCGTCCTCCGTTACCTCGGAATAGAGTCCATCGACACCCGCACCATCATCACCACGGTTTTCACATTTGCGCTCCGCGTCGTCGCAATGCGCCGCAAACTGCACCTGCCCC
>JBAYFD010000120.1:0-5912 GCA_041667365.1 Fibrobacteraceae bacterium
CGGCGGGAGAATACAAGCGCTATGCGCACTAGCACGCCCGGGCGGTTAGCCACGAGGAGGCTTATGGAATGAGCGACTTTTTTTATGGGTTCTGTCATATCAGGTGCTCCCTGTCGGTTTTTCGAGTTGCGTTTTAGGCGGTTCCGTGATCATCGATGTGATGGGGGCTCCGGCGGGGATCATCGGGAACACGTTATCTTCCTTTTCACATTCGCAGTGAATGAGGACGGGGCCTTCGTTGTAGTCGAGAGCCTTCTGGATGATGCGTTCCGCATCGGCACTGCGCTTGATGTGCAGGCCGAGGATGCCGTACGCTTCGGCGAGCTTCACGAAGTCGGGGTTGCCGACCATGCTCACGCTCGAGTAGCGCTTGTCGTAGAACATATCCTGCCATTGGCGCACCATTCCGAGGAACTTGTTGTCCATCACGAAAATTTTGATGGGCAGCTTGTGGATGGCCGCGGTGGCGAGTTCCGCTTCCGTCATCTGGAAGCCTCCGTCGCCGCAGAAGCAGCACACGGGCCAGCCGGTGGTGTTGCCGAATGCGGCGCCGATCGCGGACGGAAGGCCGAAGCCCATCGTGCCTGCGCCGCCGGAGTTATGGAGCTGCCGCGGATTGTCCGCGAGGAAGAACTGCGCGACCCACATCTGGTGCTGTCCCACGTCGGAGGTGACGATGGCCTTGCCCTGCGTGAGGCGGTACACGGTCGAAATTACGTGCTGCATCCGGAGACCGCCCTGTTTGGGGTAGGTGAGCGGATAGCGCTTTTTCCAGGTCTGGCAGGCCTTCACCCAGTCTTCCGTATCGAGGCGGGAAACCTGGGGCAGGAGCTGCTCGAGCACGAGCTTCGCATCGCCGCACATGAACACGTCCGGCATGAGGACCTTGCCTTCTTCGGCGGGGTCGATGTCGATGTGCATTTTGATTGCGTCTTTGCAGAATTCTTCGAGCTTGCCCGTGATGCGGTCGTCCCAGCGGGAACCGATGCTCAGGATGAGGTCGCATTCGAGGACAGCCTTGTTCGCGTACACGGTTCCGTGCATTCCGAGCATTCCCAGGGAGAGTGGGTGCGTCGTCGGGAACGTGCCTAGTCCGAGCAGCGTGCTCACCACGGGGGCGTTCAGCTTTTCGGCGAGTTCGCGCACCTGGCGGGAAGCTCCGGAGATCATCGCGCCGTGGCCCACGAGGAGGACCGGGCGGCGCGATTTCTTGAGGTATGCCGCGGCCTTTTCGACGAGGGCTGCGTCCGCGTAAGTCGGGACCTTGTAACCGGGGAGGTCGAGCGTGTCCGTGAACGGGGCCGTGCAGGGGCCTGCCGTGATGTCTTTCGGAAGGTCGATCACCACCGGGCCCGGGCGCCCTGTGCGCGCCACGTAGAAAGCTTCTTTCATAATGCGGGGGAGATCCGCCGCGTTCTTCACGAGGTAGGAGTGCTTGACGACGGCGAAGGTCATTCCACTCGTGTCGCATTCCTGGAAGGCATCCTTGCCAAGGTTCGGGGTCGTCGTCTGCGCCGTGAGCACGACGATCGGCGAAGAATCCATCGCCGCCGTGTACACGCCGGTGAACGTATTCGTCGCGCCGGGACCGCTCGTCACGAGCACGACGCCGACTTTTCCGGTTTCGCGGGCGTAACCGTCCGCCATGTGAGTCGCTCCCTGTTCGTGGCGGGAGAGGATCATCTTGATATTGGAATCGAGGAGAGCATCGAAAAGCGGAATCGCGGATCCTCCGGGGTAACCGAAGATCATGTCCACGCCTTCGCGCTTGAGACATTCGATAATCACCTGCGCTCCACTGAGTGCATGATTTGCCATAATTAAAGTATCCTTAGTGAAAGACGATGTAAATATACAACATATTTAATTGTATGGGAAGGTATAATTCAAAATATTCAATAAAATATTGATATTTTTAAAAATGAAATTGGAATTGAATGCGACTTTACAACAAAAATACGCTTTATATGCTTTTTTTGAGAATTGAAATTTTAAAAATGTTTAAAAAGCCAGTATTTTTATACGAACTTTGACTATTATAATTTTTTATCTGAATAAAAACTGGACTTTTAGACGAAACTTTTGAATTTTTCAGAGCACATGATACTTAAACTCCGCTTTCAGACGCATCTGTCCCGAATCTGAAGAATGTAAAAAATTGGACTTTTTTCTTTTTTCCTTTCTCTTTTTCCTTTTTCAGACGTTTAAAAAGGAAGAGCGCGGAATTTTCCGTGGCTTTAATAATAAGAGGCAATCATGCTTGAATTTCAGGATTCCGCATTTACCCTTCCCCGCGAAAAACTCTTCCGGGAGGGTTCCGCGAACCTTTCCACCAAGGAACTTATCGCGCTCATCCTCGGCCGCGGCAATTCGAAAAAGGATGTATTCACGCTTGCCGCGGAACTCGAAAAGTTCCTCGCCCTCCGGGCGAGCGTTCCGGACATTCAGGAACTTCTGGAAATCGATGGCCTCGGACCGGCGAAGGCGTCGCAGATCATGGCGTGCTTGGAGCTTTCGGGGCGGTTCCTCCTCGGAATCCGCGCTGCCCGTGCGGATACGCCGGAGTCCATCCTGCCGCATCTCGCGTTCCTCAAATACCGGAATCAGGAATCCTTCGTCGCGGCGACGTTCAACGCTTCGAACAATCTGCTCGGGATCCATACGCTAACGACGGGGCTCGCCGACAGCACCCAGGTTCACCCCCGGGAGGCATTCGCCCATGCGATCGGGGACCGGGCCGTGGCGGTCGTCTTCGCGCACAATCATCCTTCCGGGAGCAGCAAGCCCAGCCCGGAGGACATGGATGTGACCCGGAGGCTCTGTCGTTCCGGGAAAATCCTTGAAATCCCCGTGCTCGACCACATTATTATAACACGCACGGGCTATTGCAGCTTAAAACGGGATTTTCCGCTCCTGTTCGCTCCTGAATCGTGAGCAAAATCACCAATAATTCCGTCTTGTCGCACTTTTTTTACACTTTACCGCCAGCCTTTCGTTGGGATAGCTCCTTTTTATAACTAAATTTTTATCGTTGTAGAACGGATGGGTAATATTACCCTAGAAGGAGATTCAATGAAAAAAGTAGCATTTTGCGCTTTGATCGGCCTGCTCGCGATGGATGCATCTGCGACGCTGAACAAGGACGCCATGATGGGCGTGGACAAGACGCAGTCCGCCCAGAGCCTCGGGCATTCCAAGCTCGGCATCGCCATTCTGGGCGATGTCACCCGCGATACCAAGATGTTCGAGGACAACAACGGGCAGGTGCGGCAATTAAATAAACTCAATGGTTCGACCACGTATGCGAACGTTTCTGATTTCTGGGGCGTGAACGCTTACGTTGCCATGGCCATCGGCATCTGGCACTATTTTGATTTCGGTGTCACTCTTCCGGTGTACTATGAACAGTTCTCTCCGGATTATGACTCTTTCAAAGATAATCTGGATAAGAATCAGGGCATCGATGTTTCCGGCACCAAGAAAGGCGGCATGGGCGACCTCAAGGCGAACCTCAAGATGCGTTTCCCGCTCCCTGAAGATCAGGTGTTCGACGTGGCAGTGATCGCCGGCGCTTCTTTTGGAACCGCTGATCCTTCCCGCTCTGGCGCATGGGTCCGTGAACCGGAATACCTGAACAGTACGAAATCCGCCGCTTACGGTCTCAAGCAGACCACGCTCCGTGGAACGCTCGCCGCGACGATTGACTTTGACAAGCTTGACGATGGCATTCCTCTACAGATTCATTTGAACGGCGGTTACCGCAAGGTGATGAACGCTGATAATTATGTGGATCATGTGATGAGCGTGAGCGGCGCCGTGGAATTCACTCCGGTGGACTTCATCTCGTTCTTCGCTGAATATTATGCGGACTTCATTCCGGACATTGACTGCGGCCCCGGCTGCGAACAGAACATCGACATCAATCAGCTGACCGGCGCCATCGTGTTCCATACTCCGGCCGGACTTGATTTCCATATCGGCGGCGAGATGTATATCGGCGGCGACCGCTATATTTCGAATCTTCCTTCTTACAGCAACGACGACCGTACTATTTATACGAACGGACGAATCAATCCGGATTACGCCGCCTACGGCGGTATCACGTGGGCGGGCTTCCTCCTTCCGCAGGACCGCGACGGTGATGGTGTGCTGGATAAGGATGACCGCTGCCCGGACGAGAAGGGACACCCGAAGAATCAGGGCTGCCCGCTCGGCGAGCCGGATCTGGACCAGGACGGCATCTGCGATCCGTGGGTCTCTGAAAAGGGACTCCTGGATGAATTCAAGGATGTGTGCGAAGGTATCGATAAGTGCCCGAATCAAGCCGGCGAAGGCGATGACGGTTGCCCGCTCGAGGATCCGGATCCGGATAAGGATGGCATCTGCGATCCGTGGGTGACGCAGAAGAAGATGCAGGCTCGTTTCAAGGACGTCTGCACGGGTTCCGACAACTGCCCGAATCAGAAGGGCCCGGCGATGAATCTCGGTTGCCCGATGGACAATCCGGATGCGGACGGCGATAAGGTTTGCGATCCGTGGGTCTCCCAGAAGAACAAACTCGGTGATTTCGCCGAGATGTGCAAGGGCTATGATGAGTGTCCGGGTGAACCCGGGCCGGCAGCGAACAAGGGCTGCCCGTGGCCCGATCCGGATGTTGACGGCGATGGCATGTGCGATCCGTGGGTGACGGAGAAAAAGATGGGTTATTTCTTCGAGAATGCAACGGATTCCACTATCAAGAAGTGCAAGGGTCTCGATAAGTGCCCGAACGCGTATGGCCCGGCCGACAATGACGGCTGCCCGCTTGATAATCCGGATCCGGATTCCGATGGCGTGTGCGATTCCTGGGTTTCTGAAAAGAAGATGGAGGAGCGCTTCGCCGCTATCTGCACCGGTATCGATAAGTGCCCGACTCAGAAGGGACTGGCGGGGAATAACGGTTGCCCGATGGACAATCCGGATGCGGATGGTGACAGCCTCTGCGATCCGTGGGTCTCTCAGAAGAACATGCTTGCTCAGGTGAAGAATATATGTCACGGCATTGACAAATGTCCGGCCGAGAAGGGACCTGAAGCGACGGGCGGTTGCCCGACGGAGGATCCTGATATCGATAAGGACAGCGTATGTGCCTCTTGGGTGACCGAGAAGGGCATGCAGGACGTGTTCAAGAATGTCTGTCACGGCATTGACAAGTGCCCGCTGGATGCTGGTCCTGCGGACAACAATGGTTGCCCGCTTGATAACCCGGACCAGGATAAGGATGGCGTCTGCGATGCGTGGGTGACGCAGAAGAAGATGCTCGATCGCTTCAAGGATGTCTGCACCGGCATTGATCACTGTCCGCTGGATTCTGGTTCCGTCAGCAACAACGGTTGCCCGGTCAAAGAAATTAAGGAGAATGTCAAACTTGAGGGGGTGACCTTCAAGAGTGGCAGTTCCATTCTCGAACCCAATGCGAAGAAGGTTTTGAAAGATGTCGCTGAACAGCTCATCGCTCCGGAGAATTTGAAGGTGAACATCGAAATTCACGGTCATACCGATAACGTCGGCAAACCGGCGAAGAACAAGATACTGTCTCAGCAACGCGCTCAGGCAGTGGTGAACTATCTCGCTTCCCAAGGTGTGCCGAAATCCCGCATGAAGGCGTTCGGTCACGGCGATGAGGAACCGGTCGCGGACAACAGCACCGCTGAAGGTCGCGAACAGAACCGCCGCATCGAAATGCACCGCGTCGAGTAATCGCGCGAAGCGCAAAGCTTAAAGGAAAGCCCCGGATTCATTCCGGGGCTTTTTTGTATGTATTCAAAACCACCGGCTAGGCCGGTGGTCCTATAAAAGCCTTCTGGCGTTGCGTTGTGACGAAAGAAAAATCCTTTTGAGTAGATTGAAAGTGCGGTCTGCCAACTGCATGA
>JBAYFD010000121.1:0-5877 GCA_041667365.1 Fibrobacteraceae bacterium
ATAACGCTCCGGGGCATGTCCGTGCGCAGGGCCTGACGGCGGATGACAATGATCTCGGCTATGCCGGGGACATCTCCATCGAGCCCAAAGTGCTTATCAAGCTTGGCAAGCTAGAGCTTGAACCGGGCTTTTCCGTGCCCATCGCGAAGTTCTCGAATAAGGAAGCCGTTCTTTATTACGGGTACACGATCAGCATGGCCGCCCGCGTGAATTTGTTTTAAGGATAAGGTTTAACTTTAGGATTGATTGAGGTTCTGAATGTGGAAGATTAAAGGCACCCTGCCCCTGTTTTTCTCCGTCGCGGCTGCGACGTTCGTGATGATGGGGCATTTCATCTTTACGCAGAAGGTCATCGCCGACGCTTATCCGTCCTCGCATTTTCTCTGGGAAAGTGCGGTATTGCAGGGGCTGTTCCTGCTGCCGTTCATTTTTATGATCGTTCCCGCGAGTTATCTGTCGAATAAATTTCAGAAGAGCCGCGTTATCCAGTGGAGCTCCGTAGTGATGTCCATGTCGATGCTTTGCATTGCGCTCTTCTATACGCTCGGTTTTGCGCATCTCGGCTTTTGGTTCACGCTTCTCCTTACCGCAGCCTTTGCCGTTCACAGCCCGGCGAAGTACGGCATTCTTAAGGAGATGTTCGGCACGCGTTACCTGAGCTACGCGAACGCCTGCCTGCAGATTTTTGCCGTGGTCGCTTTGATGGCCGCGACCTGGCTCATGGTGGGGGGAATGGAAGTCGTTCGCTCTGCGTTCGAGAACAGTCCGTCCATCGCGGAAATGCTTTCCAAGGCCGTGGCGCTTCCGTGGATCCTTTTTGGATTCAGCGTCATTTCCACGCTTCTCGCTTTTTTTGTGCCGACAGTGGGTCGCGAATACACCACGATGAAAGTGCCTACCGCGGTAAATACGGTACGCTCCACATGGGCGAATCCGGTGGTGCGCGCCTGTATCGTCGGCCTTGCCCTTTTCTGGGGAATGGTGCAAGTCTTCGTGCTTGTGTTCCAGGATACTTCCGTGCTTCCAGTCATGCACATGCTCAAGAATGATCTTTCGTTCACTCTCATCGGTCTCATTTTCGGTTCTTTCATGGTTGCGCATGTTTCCAAGGAATTCATCGAAACGGGCTTCGTTCCGCTGGGCGGCCTAGGCGCTTCCCTTTGCTTGGTGGTCGTGCCCTTTACGCATAATCCGGTACTTCTCGCCGTGCTCTTCTTCGCGACGGGATTCTTCGGCGGGCTCATCGTCGTCACGCTGAATTCACTCCTCCAGTTTTATACGCGGCCGACGAATGCAGGGCGCATCCTCGCGGTGAACAATATGGTACAGGTCATAGGCCTTGGAATCATCCTCGGCGTGGATGTCGTAATTCTCCGCTATACGCCGGTCACGCTTCCGCAGCTATTCCTGATGCTTGCGATCATCTGCTTCATCGGCTTCACATATTCCCTCCGGAAGATGCCCCAGGCTCTTCTGCGTTCGCTCCTCCGCGCTTTTTTCAGCCGTTACAAGCTCAAGGTCCTAGGTGTGCAGCATATTGCGAGTGAAGGCCCGATCCTTCTCGTGGGAAATCATCACAGTTTCATCGACTGGGCAATCCTCCAGATGGCAAGTCCACGTCCCCTGCGTATCGCGAGCAATAAGGATCATTTTGAAAAATGGTATCTTCGTTGGGTTCTCAAGCGCCTTGGCATGATCCGCATTCATAAAAATTCGGAAGAAGCGATGCAGAAAATTCACGAGGCTCTCCTTGCGGGCGAAGCCGTCGTCATCTTCCCCGAGGGTGAAGTCGCCAAGTCGCCGCACATCGGCCCGTTCCGCCTGGATTACTCGAGCGCGGTGAAGGACACGCACGCGGTCATTATCCCGTTCTACATTCAGGGACTGTGGGGGAGCCGCTATGGTTATACGAATGATTTCCAGCTTTTTGGACCAGCATCGACGCGCATTATCACGGTCGCGTTCGGCGAATCCCTCCCGGTGGACACTCCACCCAATACCATCCGCAGCATTGTCCGCGAAATTTCCATCGATGCATGGAGTTATTCCCTTAAGTTCTATAAGCCGATTGCGTCTTCATGGCTCATGGCCTGCAAGAAGGTCGTCCGTTCCGGGCCTTCGATCTACAGCCCCGACGGAGCGCACTTTTCCGGTTACAAGCTCCTTTGCGCGACGCTCGCGTTCAGCCGTGTGTTCAAGATACTTCTCGCACATCAGAAAAACGTGGGGATCATGCTTCCGCCTTCGGGCGCGGGCATCATCGCGAATCTCGCGGGTTGGGTCCGCGGAAAAGTCAACGTGAACTTGAATTACACGTCTTCGCCGGATATCGTCGCGATGTGCATCGAGCGTTCGGAAATCAAGACGGTCATTACGAGCCATCTGTTTCTGGATCGTTTGAAAAAGAAAGGCGTGGACTATTCCGTGCTTGCGGACAAATGCAAACTGATCTATGCGGAAGACGTCTTTGCCGGCATTTCCAAATCGACGCTCCTGTTCCACATGGCGATGGGCGTTCTTCTGCCGCGCGTGCTCATCGAGTTCTTCTATTTTAAGCGCGTCAAGCTTTCCGATACGGCGACGATTCTTTTCAGCTCCGGTACGGAAGGCACGCCCAAGGGTGTCGAACTCACGCATTACAACATGATGGGGAACATCCAGCAGCTCTCCTGCATTTTCAATGCGACCAAGACGGATGTCATGCTCGCGGAACTTCCGCTGTTTCATTCCTTCGGACTTACCGTCACCGTGCTTCTGAATCTTATGGAAGGCATTCCGATCGTCGTCGTCGCGGATCCCACCGACGTGAAGACGATGGCCCGCGTATGCGCCGAATTCCACGTCACCGCGTTCGTCGGCACCCCGACGTTCCTCCGCGCGTTCACGGTGAACCGCTGGGTGCACCCGATGTGCTTCAAGTACCTCCGCATCATCATCGCGGGCGCGGAAAAACTCCGGCCTGAAATTCAGGAAGCGTTCCGTCTCAAGTTCGGCAAGGAAATCTTCGAAGGCTACGGCTGCACGGAAACGACACCGGTGGGCTCGGTGAACACGGAGAATATTCTTCTCGACGATTACCTGACAATGCAGGTGAACTGCAAACCGGGTACGGTCGGAATGCCGCTTCCCGGGACTTTGTACAAGGTCGTCGACCCGGAGACGAACGTGGATCTTCCCGTGGGCGAGGACGGTATGATTCTCGTGGGCGGTTGCCAGGTGATGAAGGGCTACCTCAAGGATCCCGGTCACACGCAGAATGCGATCGTCGAACTCGAAGGCCGCCGCTGGTACCGCACGGGCGACAAGGGCCACCTGGACGAGGACGGCTTCCTCACCATCGTGGACCGCTACAGCCGCTTTGCAAAGCTCGGCGGCGAGATGATTTCGCTCGGCGCGGTGGAAATCCGTATCAACGATACGAAGGTGATGGAAGGCTGCGATTATATGGTGACGTCCATTCCTGACAGTACGAAGGGTGAATGCGTTGTACTTTTGTACAGCGGGGACAAGGCCCCTGATGACGTGCTCCGTGCACTCCGTAAATCGGGTATACCGCCGCTTATGGTGCCTGGGCTTGCATTCAAAGTCGATGCAGTGCCGAAACTCGGCACGGGCAAGGCGGATCTTTCCGCATCCAAAAAACTCGCGCTTGCTCTTGCTGGAAAAACGGGCAAGAGCAGTAAAAGCGGTGGTAAGAAATGAATTCAGGGTTCACGGAATCACGTACGATTCACCTTGTCGGGACATTGATCTTTGCCCTCGGTGTCGTCCTTGTCACGTTTTCGCGGGTCCTCGACTGCGTAGAGAATCTCGGCGGGATGGGCGTGCATCTCGGCCTTGTGCGCTATTCCAATTTCACAGGAAACTTCGCCGTGCAGCATTTCGCGGAAGACCGCCGCCTTCTGCACCTGTTGCGGGTGCTGAACGAGACGCTTCTCCCTACGGCGGAGACTTACACCTCGTTTCTACTTTGGGTAGGTGTCTTCATCGCCGCGCTAGGCTTCTGCGTCATCGCGTTTCCGCGCGGCGGGGCGCGCGTGCTCGTCGGCCTGCATCTTTTGAAACCCGTGGATTCCGCGGCCTTCGCCGCGTCGGCGGAAAAACGCGACGTCATCTTCCGCCACGTCATTCTGATTCTCTTTTCCTTTGCCGTGACGTTCATCGTCGTGTTCGGCGTCCGCTTTTACCAGAGCGGCGTCTGGAATTCGGATAAAAAACAGGATGAACTGATCAAGGAAGCGAATAGATTCGCAGACCTGGAGCGCGCCTATTATGAGACGAACCATAAAATCGGTTCATGGAATGTTATCGGGTATGAGGCTCCTGAATCCGGTTACTTTATCTATAAAAGCAACGGCGCCGGAACCTGGAGCGCGCGGAATAAACATCGCTGGGATAAGTGCCCGGCTAAGGAGCGCTGGCGCGTATCGTTCGGCGAAGACGGAGTGTTCGCCAAGGAACTCAAGATGTACGCGACGCCGCCGAAGGATTCCTCCTGCTCGGCGCTCACGCCGGATTTCCGTCACCTCAAGTGACGGCGTTTCTTTCGCTGTAGGGCCTACCTGCCGAATGCTGATAGGCGAGGCGCCTGCGGACCTCTTCCATATAGCGGATGTAAGGCTCGCTTTGATAATCGCGGTAAGTCCAGTCGAAATGATGGAAATGCCCGTCCTGGAAATAGAGCGTCGGCTCGACGAAAATGCCGTCGCGGATATACACGCGCTGCCGCTGATCCTTGGTCGTCGCTAAAAAGAACTGCCCGAGGGTCATGTAGCCCGGATCGAGATTCACGGGGCGCCTGCCCGGAGTTCCGTTCTCTTCCGCGATTTTAAGTTCGAGGGCGTTCGTCCATAGCTTGATGTCCACGATTTCTTCGCGCGCGATGAGACGCTCGTAGCATACAAATGAACGCACGGGTGCGCTCCCGAGTTCTTCGACGTAATAGTTCGTGAATGCAAAGGGGAACGGCGCGAGCGAACAGTCCTCTTTCCCGAATTTTTCAAGCAGGCGGGGGAGCGCCGCTTTCACGGCATCCGTGTCCTTCGCAAGAACCCCCATCACCAGGCGGACGGGGGCAGGCGTGCGCACGCTGCCCATCTTACACCCGGCTGTGGATCGCTTTGTTCTCGGCTTCGTTCTTGTTTTCTTTCGAGTAGCCGTAATCCTGGCGGTTCAGGTTCACCTGATTCTTCTGCTTATAAATGTCGAACACGTCATCCGCGGTCATCCCGGCGGTGAGCGCGAGGGAAATCCAGAAATGCAGCTGGTCGATGATTTCCACGCGGACGTTCTGCATATCGACGGTGTCCTTGCTCCACCATTTCCAGAGAAGTTCGTCGCCAAGTTCGCGGACCTCGTCCGTGAGCGCCTTGTGGTAGTTCGAAAGCCACTGGTTCGTTTCGGTGTTCGGGCCCTTGGGAGCCGCATCCTTGCCTGCATCGACGAGCTTCTGCATCGTAAGCGTTTTCCCGTCGCGGTCGCGGAGGTCCTTCTTCTGAAAGACGTAATCGTTGAGCACGCTCTGCATGCGGAATAGTTCTTCAAGTTTGTCGGTCATGGGCAAAAAATAGATATATTTCGAGGAAAACTTTATTGGATAAAGCAATGACTGTCAAGAAATCCGCTGCGCAGAAATCCGTAGAAGCCTCTTTTTGGGAATCCGCCAATAAACTGCGCGGAAGCGTCGAACCTTCCGAATGCAAGCATGTAGTGCTGAGCCTCATATTCCTTAAGTTCGCAAGCGACAAGTTCGGGGAACAGCGGCAGCAAGCGCGAACTCCAGAAACTCTTCAAAGACCCGGGGTATGAACTGTGAGCAAAGTTTCCATTCGTTTTTTCAATGAGGCGAATGAACTGGTTAGCGCCACTAACCAGTTG
>JBAYFD010000122.1:0-5867 GCA_041667365.1 Fibrobacteraceae bacterium
ACATCGCCGTGCAGAGACAGTGGAGCATAGCCATGCGGAGACCGGGGAACATCGCCGTGCAGAGACAGTGGAGCATAGCCATGCGGAGACCGGGGAACATCGCCGCGCAATGATCGTTGGGTATAACCACACGGAGGCTCCCAAGTGTTCACGTGCCGCAAAAACTGCGTTCTGTCATTGCGAGGCCGCAGGCCGTGGCAATCTATTCTTCGCCGAGGTTCTGGAAAAATTCTGGCCTGTGAAAATCGGGGCGTGGCGCGTCTATCGGGAATGCGCTCAGGTAGTGCGGCGCTTTCGCCTTGTCGGCGCATTTGTACAGATTGCCGCGGAGCTCCGATTTTTCAATGTTCCCGGCGCAACCGAGGAGCTTCGCCGGAATGCGGAGCACGACACCCCATTCAAGAATATTGCCGCAGAGCTGCGGTGGACATACCTTCCGTTTGATTTCCGCGTATTCTTCTTTCGAAAACGCTTTGCGACCGTTTCTGTCCTTGCCGCGTGCCGCGAGCAGAAAACCTCGGCTGTTACATTCGAAGTTGAAATAATCCCCGGAACCGTCCGCGGCAAGCACGAATGCCTCGACGCAGCTGTCTTCCCAGCTTCTGCCCCCGTCCTCGCACATTTCCGCGCGGAAGCACTCGGGCGGTTCCTTGACATCGAAAGAAATTTCCAGAAAATTTCCGTTGATTCTGACATCGGCGTCCACGGCGGGAAGCGGCTGCGCGGAATCCGTGATCCACGCTGTATTCGGTTTCAATAGCATATAAAAAATTTAGCTATCTTTGCGCGCGTAAAACTTTAACTTTAACCAGAGGTCTTTCATGGCACAGATTCCTGCAATCCTCATTTTCGGCGCTCCGGGTTCCGGTAAAGGCACCGTCGGCGCAAAACTCGCGCAGACGACGGGCATCAAGCACCTTTCCACCGGCGACATTTTCCGCGGCATCGCCCCTTCGAGCGAAAGCGGCAAGCTCATCGCGTCCTATTCCAGCGCAGGCAAACTTGTGCCGGATAGCGCGACCGCGCAGATTTTCGAACGTTTCGTGAAGGGCCTCGTTGATACGAACCGCCTGAACCCGGACAAGGACACGCTCCTTCTGGACGGCATTCCCCGCACCCCGGACCAGGTCGATCTCATCAAGCCCATCGTCGATGTGAAGCACGTATTCGTGCTCGACATCACGAACGACGCGACGATCGTCGCCCGCCTCCTCAACCGCGCGAAGATCGAAGGCCGCAAGGATGACGCCGATGAATCCGTCATCAAGAACCGCCTCGTCGAATACCGTAACAAGACCGCGGCTGTGCTTGACAAGTACGACCCGAAGATCATCACCCACATCGTGGGCGACAACACTCCGGACGAAGTCTTCTGCGATGTGCTCACCGCTTATGTGAAGTTCACGAAATCGCTCAAGAAGTGAGTGCTCTGGCTTTTTTAGATTAAAGTTTTGTTCAAAAAGAAGATCCGCTTTACCGCGGGCCTTTTTCTTCGCTTATATTTATTTAGTATGCGCAGTTTGAGTAATGAGGAGTGGAGGTGTCGAATTCGGCTCTGCCTGCGGAGACCGCCTGTCTCTTACAATGATGCGGGAATGGGCGGGCTCGCTGTGCGTAAGTTCATTTAGTTTGTTTGGAATGAATTTTCTGCTCCAATAGCTTCTATTCTTTGTTGGAACGGAATTCTTTGTGCTTTAACGGACATCCTTGAAATTTTTATGACAAAATGAACTTTTTAAAGGTATCTTTGTCGGTATAAAAGAACTTTTACGGGAGAGCTTGTGTTGCGCTTCAATCGCATTTTCCTTGTCACGCTTCTTTCCGCGGCCGCTGTGCTTGCAGGCACGTTCGCCGGCGGATCCGGAACGGTCGTCGATCCTTACCAGATCGCTACGGCGGACCAGTTCAAGGCTTTCGCCGCGCTTGTGAATTCGGGAAAAACGTCGGTCTCCGGAATCCTCACCCAGGATATCGCCTTGAATGATACTTCCGATTTTGATGACTGGGGGGCGGTCGTTCCTGATAATGTCTGGTCTCCGATCGGTAGCGCGTCTGCGCCTTATCAGGGCGTGTTCGACGGCAATAACCATTATGTGGACGGGCTGTTCATCGATACAACGCTGACAGTTTCCCTCGCGGGAGGCTTTGCTGATTCTTCGATAGGCTTTTTCGCTCAGATCGGCGCATCTGGAACCGTGCGCAATATAAAGATGCGCGACGCTTATGTGTCCATCAGCGTGGCGACGGATACCGCCGGCGTGACGGGCCTGAATGAATCGCTTTTCCGCACAGGCGTGAACGGTGGTATCGCCGTCGGCAAAAACAGCGGGATCGTGAAGAACATAACGTTGCTTTCTGGAAAATTCCACGGCATTTCCGGCCAGTTCTTCCGCGCCGGTGCCATTGCCGGGCGCAATGATGGCTTGCTTTATAACTGCGTGAATTACACTGAAGTTTATATTCGCCGCAATGGCAATGTCTGGGTGGATGTCGGGGGCATTGTGGGAAATGATGCCGGAGATGTCGGCGATTGCCTGAACTATGGCAATATTACGAGTGAAAACACGGTCGGCGGTATCGCCGGACTTCTTACGAAAGAAGGTCGGCTGTTCAAATGCGCGAACTACGGAATCGTCACGTCGACGAAGTCACTGCTCGCTTACATCGGCGGCATCGTGGGAACGGCGAACTCCGGCCTGATCGATTGCGTATACAATATCGGCTCGGTAGC
The DNA here is from genome assembly GCA_041667365.1 of Fibrobacteraceae bacterium. Classification (GTDB taxonomy): domain Bacteria; phylum Fibrobacterota; class Fibrobacteria; order Fibrobacterales; family Fibrobacteraceae; genus JBAYFD01. Next base: position 2,732 of record JBAYFD010000122.1, read on the forward strand.
GGTGGATGCTGCGGATAACGTCATCGCTGGAGGCATTGCCGGGGAACTCGGCAAGGATAGTTCGGTGGTGCTTAAAAATGCGTATTCGGCGGCGGAAGCGATTTTCATCACGAATTCTTCAAAGATCGCTGTGGGCGCGGCAGTGGGTAACGTTCAAACGTCCAAAGTCGAGGCGGATTCCGTGTATGCCCGGAAATCGGACAGTCTGCATCTGTTCGGCGCGGTCAAGAGCGGAACTTCCATCGGCGATACGGCTGAGCTTACCGCTGCGGAAATGCAGAGCCAGGAATTCGCGGAACTTCTGGGCGATGCGTTCACCTATGAAAAAGGATATCCATCGCTGAAAATGACATCATTTGCCGCGTTGATGTTCGTCGTTGATGGAACTGTAGCGGATGTGGACGAAGTTTTGGATGGTTCAAAGTATGTTCTTCCGCAACTGACGGTCACCGGCTATAAAATGCTGTATTGGAAACTTGATGGCGACAGCGTCGGCGTCGCGGGCGATACAGTTTCTGTTACGGGCGATATGGTGTTCTTCGCGAAAGCGGATGTCGTCGCCGGCATTGCGCCTGTGACCCGGAGCGTGCGCACGCCTTCTTACCGTGTCGAAAATATGCGACTTGTTTTTGAAAGTCTCAAGGCCGGAACGCGTGTCGTTGTGTTCGATCTCCGCGGTCGTGCGGTCGCGGACTTCGTGGCGCAAGCTTCCGGGGCGCGCGTGAACCTCCCGGCTCCGGGCATCTACTCGGTGCGCACGGGAACTTCGGCGAGTCTCGTCTCCGTCAAGTAGCGTCAAGGGGAAGCGCGGTAGGCTGCGCTGCATAAAAGAGACCTCCGGTTAATAAACCGGGGGCCTGTTTTTATTAAAGTACGATCGTTGCTGTGAAAACATTTTGCATCTCGTTACGGGCACGGAATGCGCGAAATTTCACTGCTCCTCTGCTTTTACTTGAGTCTGTCCGGGTTCAGGTGCTTGAGTTCGTCCGCCACGAACAGGCCGTCCTTGCGGATGAGCCGGTCGTCGAACCAGATTTCTCCGCCGCCGTATTCAGGTCTCATGATGAGCACGAGATCCCAGTGGATGGATGAGCGGTTTCCGTTGAATGCGTCCGTGTAGCAGCGGCCTGGCGTGAAGTGGATGCTTCCCGCGATCTTTTCATCGAATAGAATGTCGCACATCGGCTTCGTTACGTAGGGGTTGAATCCGAGCGAGAATTCGCCGACTTCGCGCGCGCCCGGATCCGTGTCGAATATCGCGTTCATCGCCGCGGTATCGGAACTCGTGGCATCGACGATCTTGCCGTCCTTGAACGTGAGCCGGATATTTTCGAAGCGCTTGCCTTCGTACAAAGTCGGCGTGTTGTAATGAATCACGCCGTTGATCGAGCCGCGCACGGGCGCACTGTAGACTTCGCCATCCGGGATGTTCATCTTGCCACAGCAGGGCACGGCGCCTATTCCCTTGATGCTAAAGGTGATGTCCGTGTCCTTCGCGACGAGGCGGACCTTGTCCGTTCCGCTCATCAGCTTGATGAGGGGCTTCGCGGCTTCCTGCATTGCGGGGTAATCGGCGAGGCACGCCTTGAAGTAGAAATCCTCGAAGGCTTCGGTGCTCATGCCTGCGCTTTGCGCCATGGACGCGTTCGGCCAGCGGAGAACGCACCACCGCGTTTTTTCGATGCGCTGGTTGAGCACGGGGTCGTTGATCTTGCGGTATGCGAGCATTTTGCTTTCGGGGATATCGCCGAGTTCGAGAACGTTGTATGCACCGCGCACGGCGATGTAAGCCTGCATCTTCTTCATGAATTCGAGATCGTGCGCGGCCTGGAGTTCGAGGCATTCGTCAGTTGCGCCCAGGATGAATGCGCGCTTGACGCTTGCCCGGGTTTCGGAGATGAACGCGTTTCCGCCGGCCTTTTTCACGGCTTTCGTGAGCTCGATGGCGAGTTCCGCCGGGGTGTCGGTCGTTTCGATGAGAATGTTTTCGCCGCGTTTCAGATCGACGGCGTGATTGATGAGCATTTCCGCGAGGCGGGTGATGCGATTGTCTGTCATTTGTTATGCCTCTTTGTTGCGCTTGAAATATACTTTTCCGCTCTGCCTGCGTCCCTGTGTTTTTTATCTTTGCAGGCGTTTGCAAAGCCGCGCCGCGGCAAGGAGATTTTCGTATGGCTACTTTCGTTATGGTGAACGGCATTCCTGGCAATATGGGCAAGATCGTCGCCGAGACTTGTGTCGCGCGCGGGCTTTCCCTTGTGCCGTATTCCCTGACGGGAGAAATCATCCCCGAGAATGAAGACGAAGTCGCGGGCAAGATGATTCAGCTTCTGAAGCCTTCGGATAGGGAGGCGCGCATCGGCAAGGTTCTCGCGGAATATCCGAAACTGATCTGCATCGATTTTACGCACCCGACCGCGGTGAACGACAACGCTGAATTTTATGTGAAGCACGGGATTCCATTTGTAATGGGGACGACCGGAGGCGACCGCGATGCTTTGAAAAAGCTTGTCGCGGAACATAAGCATCCGAGCGTGATCGCTCCGAATATGGCGAAGCAGATCGTCGCGTTCCAGGCGATGATCGAATGGCTTTCCAAGACGTTTCCGACCGCGTTTGACGGCTATAAGCTGAGCATCGTTGAAAGCCATCAGAAGACGAAGGCGGATACGAGCGGAACGGCGAAGGCCGTCGCGAAATCCTTTGAAGACATGGGCCTCGACTTTGACGAGAGCCGCATTGAAAAAATCCGCGTCGAAAAGGATCAGATGGAACGGATGAATGTTCCGCAGGAATACCTCGGCGGTCATGCGTTCCATACGTACAGCCTCGACAGCGCGGACGGCACGGTGCATTTTGAATTTCAGCACAACGTATGTGGCCGCAAAATTTATGCGGAAGGCACCGTAGACGCGGTCAAGTTCCTCGCGGGGCAGTTGGAAAAAGGAACGGCGCGTCCGTTCGATATGATGGATGTCCTCCGTTCCGGGGCAATGCGGTAATCGGTGTGATAAGCTTCGCATAGCTGCGTTGCTCACCCCTTGCTGTGCAGGAGCACAGCTGCGGAGTTCGCGCCTTGCTCTGCTCGCTTCTGACGCCGATTACAAGAAGGTTCGGCTTTATTCGGGCGATGGAC
>JBAYFD010000123.1:0-5854 GCA_041667365.1 Fibrobacteraceae bacterium
GAGCACGTAGCTGTGCTGGTAGCGGCGGATGCGCACGCCTTTCGGGTTCACGAATTCCGTGCGGCTCACGGGGTATTTTGCCGCGTAGAGCATCTGCGAAGGATCGTAGCCGTCTTCGCCGAGGAACTTCGTCTGCGTGCCCCAGGCTGCGGTGAGCGCGCCTTTGCGTTCTGCGCGTTCGCCGACGATGCCGTCGAAGAAATCGATAAGCACGAAACGGTTGAGCGCGGGGGATTTGTCGCCCGCGTTCAGCAGGGCCTGTGTGCGGTCGCTGAATTCAACGTGCCAGCGGATGAATGCATCCTTGTTCGCGGCGTAGAACGCCTTGTCCTTGAGGACAGCATCAAGTTCCGCTTCCGCGGCTTTCTGCGACGCGGCGGTGAGAATCTTTTCGCCTTTGGAATTTTTGAGAGGGTAGAAGGCGAGCTGGCGCCCGAATTCCGCGAAGTTGCGGATTTCGAGTGTGCTTTTCGGGGAAATGACGGATTCGCGGAAATAGAAGTCGTTCAGGCGGATGTCTTCCGGCCTGTCTGCGCGCACCTGCACTCCGGGGACGGAATTCATCACGGGAGTAGTGCCGGCGGGCGTCACGGTGAATGTGCTTCCGATGCCTCCGACGGCGATGCCGGTTGTCGCGGGGGTCGTGGAAAGCGGAGTGTACCACGGCTGAATGAATTCGACGGCGAGCCCGGGCGTCATCAGGTCCTTGACCTTGCCCTGCATCCGGGCGGAATCGAGATATTTGTCGAAAGACATAGAGTACCTGTTAAAAAGAGGTTAAAAAATCACCTGTAATTTAGCATAATCCGTGCCGGTGTCCGTTCGCTTTTCGCGGCGGCGCGCTTTCTTTTTCTGCGAAAAGAATATTGCCTCCCGGCGGTAGCTATCCTTTTTTTTGCGAAATGTGGACTTTAAATGTAATTTCTTTTCAAAAATATCCGTTTTATAAAGGAAAGTAAAGGTAGGGAATAACGCCTGCTTCCTTTGAGATTTCTTTCCTGTGCGTTTGAACCTATATTTAAAGACCGGGTGCTTTTCAGGGACAATTTAAAGGAGAATCTAAATGCATCTTATGAATTCCGAGGTGTCCGCGTCGCGGATTTTGTTCCGTTCGGCGCTCTTCGTCTGCGCGGCGCTGCAATTCTGTTTCGGCGTCACAAAAAAGAAATACGATTTCATTGTCGGTGTGGACGGAGATTTCAAGGCGGCGATGTCCGCCGCGGCGAAGTCCGCGTCTTCGTCAAATCGGTTTTACATCTTTTTCCCGGATGGGGAATACAATATCGGCGCGCTTACGGGCGATGCGAATCAGAAAACGACGTTCCCGACTTCCAATGTTTCCTTTATCGGACAAAGTCAGGACAATACCGTTCTGTATAATAAGTCCATCAACGAAAGCATTGGCACGACGGCGACTTTATATTTAAAAGCGGATAACATCTATATGCAGGATATGACCATCTACAACAAGGCGGTTTATGGTCAGCCTTCGCTTTATAACGCGACGGGCCGCCATGTCGCCATTCAGGAGGAAGGCTCCAAATTCATTTACAAACGGGTGAAGCTGCTGAGCACGCAGGATACCTATTACACCAAGAATTCCAGGACGTACTGGGAAGACGGCACGATTTACGGCACCACGGATTTTCTCTGCGGCGGCGGTGACGTGTATTTTCAGAACTGCACTTTGTACGAACTCAAGGTGAGTGCGATTTCCGCGCCTTCGACGACAACGACCTGGGGCTATGTCTTTAACGGCTGTACGATCGATGGCGATGTGTCGGGCTATATGCTCGGCCGTTCCTGGAATACAGCGAAGGCGACGTTCCTCAATACGACGATGAAAAAGCTTCCGTCCGATGCGGCGTGGGGCAATCCGATGAATTCCGTGCCTCAGCAGTTCGCGGAATATAAGAGCAGGGACGCGTCCGGAAAACTGCTCGATTTAAGCAAGCGACGCAAGGCTTATACGAAGGACAATACTACGGTCACGCTCAATCCCGTGCTCACGGATGCGCAGGCGGCGACTTACACGGTGTCGAACGTGCTCAAAGGCCCGGATAACTGGCAACCGCAGAATTTGGCGAAGCTGCTTCCCGCTCCCGTGATCAAACAGAATGGTCCGGATATCATCTGGGACGCGAATGACAATGCACTGTGCTGGGTTGTGTTCAAAAACGGAAAATATCTCGCGAATGTGACGGTGAATAGCTATAGCGCATCTTCGCTTTCCACCGGCGATAAAATCACGGTGCGTGCCGCAAACGAGATGGGCGGCCTCGGCGATGCGTCGAATGCGCTTGCGGTCGGCGCGGTTCCGGCTGAATCCTCAAGCTCTTCCGGGGTGTCATCTTCCGGCGCTGCGAGTTCTTCCAGCGTTGCCGTTACTGAAAATCCCGTGGTGAAGTTCATCTCTCCTTCGGATAACGCGAGTTTCGCCGCTCCGGCGACGGTTACTGTGGAAGTGAATGCCTCGGAAGCGGGAGGCTCCATTGCGAATGTCCAGCTATTTTTGAATGGAACGCTCGTGCGACAGGAGAACGGTGCGCCATATCAGTGGAATGACGCCTCGCAGGACGTGCCCTTGCAGAATTTAGCGGAGGGAGCATATACGCTCCGTGTCGTCGCTACGGATAATTCCGGGAACAAGGGAGAATCTTCGATTCAAATTAGGGTGACGGGCACGGAATCCGTCCGGATCCGTTCCAGGATGAATCCGGTGACGCCGTCTAAAAAATATTTCGATCTGCTCGGGCGCCCGGAAAAGAAACCGGTGCGCTGAGAATGGAAGATGGTTTGCCGCGCTCGCAGGCTTGCTCGCAATGACGCGTTGTCCATCGACCCTTCACGTCATTGCGAGCCGTAAGGCGAAGCAATTGATGTCTTTATTTTTTTATATGTTTGAGGTACTATGTTTACTTTCGGTGCAATGGCTTCCGGTGGCGGAAGCAATTTCAGGTCCCTGCTGCAGCATTCTGAAGACGGAAGCCTCGGCGGACATTGTGAATTTCTGATCACGAACAGCGCGGGCTGCGGTGCCGCCGCGAGTGCGAAGGAGCACGGCATTCCCGTGTATCATATTTCCTCGCTCACGCATCCGGATAAGGCTGCGTACGAGGCCGCGCTCCTCGCCGTGCTTAAGGATCATCCCGTCGATTTCGTGACGCTCGCGGGCTATATGAAGCAGATTCCGGTCTCGTTCATCCGCGTGCTCCCGGACCGCATTTTGAATGTCCACCCGGCACTACTGCCGAAATTCGGCGGGAAGGGCTATTTCGGAATACATGTGCACGAGGCGGTCATCGCCGCGCATGAAAAGAAGAGCGGCCCCACGATTCATCTGGTGAATGAGCATTACGACCAGGGGCGCATCCTCGCCCAGCGCGAAGTCCCCGTGTTCGAATCGGATTCCCCGGAAGAACTCGCCGCGCGCGTCCTCCGCGAAGAACATGCGCTCTTCTGGCGCACGCTCCGCGATTACGCACAAACGATCTGCAAGTGACCGGGCTGGCTTTCCTGTGAAGTACAAGGCTCCGGAATATCTGGAATCCGTGACGGACCCTGTCGAAGGGGAGCTTGCGCTCCGCAAGAATTTTGCGCATAAACTCATCGTCGGCATCGATGAAGTAGGGCGCGGCCCTTTGGCGGGTCCAGTCGTTGCCTGCGCCGCGGTTCTTAATGATCCGCAGCGGACGCACGGGCTGAACGACTCCAAAAAACTCACGCGCGCAAAACGCGAAGCGATGTTCGACGCGGTCAAAGAAGATTGCCTCTGCTATGCGATTGCAAGTGCGAGCTCCGCGGAAATTGATGCGATGAACATCCTTGCAGCGGATTTCCTGGCGATGCGCCGCGCACTTTCGGCGCTCGGCTTCCCGGGACTTAAAATCACGCAGCCGGAACTCCCCGTGGAATTGAACGGCTCGTTCCCTGCTGGCGCGGACATCCTCTGCGTCGTGGACGGAAATCTGAAGATCACGGGCGTTCCTGAAAATCAGCAACTCGCCGTCATCAAGGGCGATGGCCGCGTCGCGTGCGTTTCCGCGGCGAGCATTCTCGCTAAAGTCTATCGTGATAGATTGATGGACGAATATGCGGAAACGTATCCGGGTTACGGTTTTGAAGTGAACGCGGGCTATGGCACGGCGAAACACCTGGAAGCCATACGCAAATTGGGATTCACGCCCGTGCACCGCAGAAGTTTCCATCCTAAGGCGCTCCAGACGGAGCTATTGTAATTCAGATCATTTTTCCGATGGCGACGACGGCTGCGGTGCGCGCGCGGAGCCGCGTGTTCCCTAGCTTGAGCAGATGGACCTGCCCGCCTTTGAAATTCTTGATAAGTTCCACTTCGCGGTCGGAAAAGCCGCCTTCGGGCCCGACGAGTATAGTCACGTTCCCTGCGGTTTCCGGCGCGGAATCGCTGCCGCCGATGTCGCACAGGACTAAATCGCCGTGGTAATCCTTGAGAAAATCTTCGAGGGTCACCGGGCCGCGGATCTGCGTGAGCCAAGGCTTCTTGGACTGTTTAAGGCTCACGAGGCTCTTGAGCTCGCAGCGGCGCACGACGCGGGAAAGGCTGGAGTCCTTGGGCTCCTGCGAACGCTCCGTGCGGAGAAACGTGATTGTACCTACATTCATCTGCGCAACGTGGAAAGCGACTTCTTCGTTCGCCTCGTCCTTGAGACAGGCGAGCCCGAGGGAAAGCCCGGGGCGCGGGTAGCTCGCACTTTGTACGGAATCAACGCGCACTGCGCATTGCCGGGAGTCCGCGGTGATGACCGTTCCGTCCGCGAAATGTCCTTCGCCGTCGCAGAGTTCCAGAACGTCCCCTTCGCGGGCGCGGCACACGCGGATGGCGTGCACGCTTTCCTCTTCGGATAAAGTAAGCGTTCCCGGGGTTATTCCTTGAACGTAAAAATGGCTGTCAGGGGTTTTCATAGTATATAAAATAGCTTAAAATGCCGTTTTTAAAAGAATTTCGCCGATAGTCGAAGTCCATGGACAACGCTAAATCAATAAAAGGGAAAGCTTTTCTACGGTGAAATTTATATTAAATCCAACTAAAAGGGCGCTTTATGAAATACTCTCATTTAATCGTGTCTATTCTGAGCATCGGATTCGCTTCCTCGTTCTCCTGGGCGATTACCGCGTTCCCCGGGGCGCTCGGGTTCGGAAATGCGGCGACAGGAGGCCGCGGCGGCACCGTTTATCACGTAACGAATCTCGACGATTCGGGCATGGGATCCTTCCGCGATGCCGTGAGCAAAAGCAAACGCATCGTCGTCTTTGACGTGAGCGGATACATCCAGCTCAAAACCGCCGTTTCCATTTCGAGCAATATCACCATCGCCGGGCAGACCGCTCCGGGCGAAGGCATCGGCATCCGCGGCGGCGAAATCTCCTGCGCGAACCAGACGAACATCATTATCCGTTACCTCCGCGTGCGCCCGGGAAGCGAAACGGCGTCTACCGAAGACGATGCGCTTAGCCTTTACCTTGCGGACAACGTGATTCTCGATCACTGTTCGTTTGAATTCGCCCCGTGGAATAATATCGATGGCGTGGGTAGCAGCAAAAAACTTGTCACGAATATTTCTTTCCTGTACTGTCTCATCGCGAATCCGACCGGACAGCAGTTAGGCGCACACTGCGAATCCGTGAACAGCGACTGGTCCTGGTATTACAACGCCTTCGTCAACTCGCACAACAGGAACCCGCTCGCAAAGGCGAACAATGCCTTTGTGAACAACGTTCTCTATGATAATGAAGCGGGCTATACGACGCACACGAGCACGAATTTTAAACACGATATCGTGAACAATTACTTTATCTATGGTCCGAAATCCAGCAA
>JBAYFD010000124.1:0-5807 GCA_041667365.1 Fibrobacteraceae bacterium
AGGCCGGAGAGCTCCATCCAATTGATATGTCGTATCGGTTTTAACGTTTTGCGGACTCCTGATTATAAAATAGATTCTTATTCATTCCTTGCGCAAATCCCGGAAAAGATCTTGGGCGATGGCGTCGTCCGAATGCAACCAGAAATCAAAACTGTGCGGCGGGGTGAGTATCCGGTCGTGCAAAATGCAGATATTGCAGTTCAATTCCTCCGCAATCTGAAGATTGTGCGTGACGATGATGATAGCCGTATGGAACAGCGTCCTCATATTGTCAATGAGGGGAATGAGCGTGCGGCGGTTATAGACGTCCAGGTTCGCGATCGGTTCGTCGAGCAATAGCAGTTTCGGGTTCATCGCCCACGCGCGGGCGATGGCGACGCGTTTCTGCATACCGGAGCTCAGCATATGCGGATATTTGTCTTTTTCCGAACGGGCGCGCATCAAGTCCAGCGCCATGTTCACGCGTTCAGCCCGTTCTTCTTCGGAGCCTATCTTGTGATAGCTGAGCGGCATCGCGACATTGTCATGGACGTTCAGGTTGGAGACGAGCGCCGAGTTTTGAAAAACGAAGCCCACTCCGCGGAGCGCGATGTTGAGCGCGGTATGCAGATGATTCGGAACATGTTCCCCGAAATAATAGAACGTGCCGTCCGTAGGCATTTCAAGGCCGGCGATGAGGCGGAGAAGCAGGCTTTTCCCCTGGCCCGAAGCGCCGGTGATGCAGAGCGTCTCCCCGTAGCCTAAGGACAAATTAATTCCGGAAAGGACTTCCTCCCGCGCCAATTTTTCCGAGAATCCGGAGAAGCCGAGGCGGTTCCAGAAGCCCGAGGCATCATCATCCTGATCCGCATCCTGCGCGCGGTAACTGAAGTGCATATTCTCTATTTTAAGTGCTTCGCTCATATCAGATGATCTTCGACATCGCCTGGAAGTACTGGAAAATATAAAAGAGCGAAAGCGCCACGTCGGTCACGACGATGTACAGGAACGAATAAATGACGGAACGGGATGTCGCCTTCGGAATCTGCCGGGAATCCTGCCGGATGGAAAGGCCCTGGTAGCAGGCGTTGATGACTATGATCACGGCGAAGCACACGGGCTTTACGACCGTCATCACGAAATCCGTAGGAGTGAGCGCGGAAAGAACTGAAGACGAAAGATAGTGCCACGAAATGTGAACGTTGAGGACGTTGCCCGTGATGGCGATGAGAAGTTTCGTCGCGATGAACCCAGCGCAGATACCGGAAACGGAAAACAGGATGTTCATCATCAGCATCGCGATGATACCGCCTATGAGCGAAGGCATCACAAGGTAACGGATCGGATTCACCCCCATCGTCGCCAGGGCGTCCACTTCGGAATTGATGGACATGCTCCCGATCATCGACGTCAGCGCGGAACCGCTCCGGCCCGCGATGAGGAACGCCGTGATGATAGGTCCGAGCTCGCGGACAAGCACGATGACCATCAGGCTGCCGAAAGAATCCGAGAAGCCGACCCTCGGCATCACCGTAAGCGCCTGGATGATCGTCACCGTTCCGAACAGCGTCGCAATGATGAACATCACCGGAAAAATCTGCACCCCGGTAAAGAACACCTGCGCGATGACATTGTTGGAATCGGTATGGAAACTGCGGCTCGGGGAGAAAATGGAGCGCACGGCCTGGAACAGCAGCATCAGCAGCTTCCCGGCGGTCGACGAAAGGCACACCCGGCCTATCCTGTTGAGGATACGACCGGAGAACATGAGCGATTTTGATGACTTGTCACTTTCCATTTTGCTCTGCGATCGAAGAAAGGATCTCCGACCATAGCAAATCTAATCCTGTTTTCTTGAATGCGCTCACCGCTATCGGCATTTCCGGCAACGAAAACTTCGCCTGGAGCTCTTTCCTGTTCCTCGCGAGTTCGGACTGATTTACTTTATCGCGCTTATTCGCGATCAGAAGCACCGGACAGCCGCCCGCACGGATCGCTTCGACCGTCTGCACGTCGATGTCATGTCCGCCGTGACGGATATCCACCATGTAGACAAGTCCCTTGAGCCTCTTGCAGGTTTCCACGTATTCGCGGATGAAATTACTCATTTCGTCACGTTTGCCGATGGACACCTGCGCATAACCGACGCCGGGGAGGTCCACGAAATAAAAGGCATCGTTCACAAGAAAGAAGTTCATCTCCCGGGTCTTGCCCGGCTTTGTGCTCACCTTGACAAGGCTTTTCTCGCCAAGGAGCGCATTCAAAAGAGAAGACTTGCCGACGTTGGAACGTCCGAGGAACGCGACCTGGGGAAGTCCGTCATCAGGAATGTCCTTGACGCTCACTGCGCTCTTGATGAACTCCGCGTCAAAAATTTTAGTTCCGCCGATAATGCGATCCTGTTTCATAATGCCGTCCTGGATTCGAAGGCACGGAGCATCGTGACTTCGTCGATGAATTCAAGCTCGCTTCCCATCGGGATTCCGCGGGCGAGACGCGTGCGGCGCACGGGAGCGTCGCCGAGGAGCCTGTCGATGAGCATCGCGGTGCTGTCCGCCTCGGGACTCGAACCGAGCGCAAAAATAATCTCAGTAACACCTTCCTTCTTAATCCGGTCCACGAGCTGCGGAATGTACAGCGCTTCCGGACCGACGCCGTCGAGTGGGGAAAGCACGCCGCCGAGCACGTGGTAAAGTCCGCGGTAAATGCCCGCGTTTTCAAAAGGAAGGATGTCGGAAGATTTTTCCACAACGCAGATGACTTTCGTTCCGGCGCGTGAAGAACATATCGGGCAAGGATCCGATTCCGTATAAACGTGGCAAAGGCTGCACGTCTTCACATTGTCCGCGGCGGCGAGAAGGCTCTCCGAAAAAGCGGCGACACGTTCCCGCGGGCGAGAAAGGATATGGTAGGCAAGCCTGCGGGCGGTCTTGTGTCCGATGCCCGGAAGGCTTTCAAATTCAGAAATGAGTTTCTCGAGGCTCGGCGGCTCAACCATTGCGGCCTCCCGTATAGGCGGCATTCAGGCTCCGCGCAAGCGCCTGCGGCGAAAGCGAAAGTTTCTCCGTGCAAAAACGGATTTCGCCGTCTTTATTCTGCTCGATGGCATCCGCAAGCCGCAGAAGAAGTCCAAGTTTTCCGGTGCGTTTCAGAAGCGCCGCGCCAATGTCCTTATCAAGCGCGAACTCCGGAAGAATCATCTCCAACGGAGCCTTGACGAGCGCATCCATGCGGCTCATGATGCCCGCGATGAACGCCTTGCCGGGCAGATCGCCCTCGGAATCGATTTCCCTCGCCAGGGATTCCAGGAACTGCGCCCGCTCCACGGCATTCTGAAACAGCGGGGACGACTGCGGCTTTTCGCCCATCTCCGGACGCGCATAAAGCATCAGAAGCAACCAGTCCTGGAACTGCCGCATACCGAGCCAGCCTATCGCCTCACCCACATCCTTGAACGGAGTCCGGCGGGAAGAGCCTGCGGTATTCGCATAGCGGAGCAAATTGCGGGCAAGGTCCGGATATTTCTGGAAAGTGCGTTTGAGCAAAGCGAGCGTAGGTTCGCTACGCACAAGTTGCAGAAGACGGAGAATGGCGGCGCTCGTCGAATCGACTTTCTGCCCGGTCATAAGCTGCGGCCGCGCAAAAAAGAAGCCCTGAAAAAGTTTATATCCATCCCGGAGGCAATTGGAAAATTCGCGTTCCGTCTCCACTTTCTCCGCGAGGAGCTCTATGCCCAGTCCCTTAAAGAACGGAACCGCCTTGCGGAGCGCTTCACGGGAATTGCCGACGAGATCGAGCTTCGCGTATTTCACATAGGGGAAGAACGGTTTCAAGCGGCGGATGCTCGCCGGCGTAAAGACGACATCATCGAGCGCAAGTTCAAAGCCCCGCGCGTGATACGCTTTCACCGCCTTCAAAATTCGTTCGTCAGGTCTGACCGTCTCCAGAATTTCCAGGACAAAACGATGAGCGTCGAGCGAGCCGAACAGGTTATCCAGCAGCATGTCCCGGCTGCAGTTGATGAACGCCCGGTGATTCCCCACGAGCTTCGAAAGTCCGATACTGTTGAATGTATTCTCGAGCACCTGGGCTGTCGCGCGTACGCCGTTCTGAATGACGGCGGTCTCGCTCATCGGCGAATCGCGGAACAGAAGTTCATAAGCGAAAATCTGTCCGTCGCGGTCAAGTATCGGCTGGCGGGCCAGATATACCGGAAGTTCTGCGGAGCTCATACTTTAGCCGGGTACGGCGGAATCAGATGCGCGCCGATTTGATCGCGTACAAAAGAATGCTCCGGCAGCCGATGTCCCAGAGGCGGTCCATGATCTGGTTCGCATCGCCCTGCTTGACCATCGCCTTCACCGCGTACCAGTCCTTGCCGTGCAGTTTGGAAACAGTGGGGGCGTCAAGGCCCGGAGTAAGTTCGCACGCCTTGGAAAGGATTTCCGCGGACACATCATATTCGATCATCATATATGCCTGGGCGACGAGCTTGCCTTCGATACGGCGGATGAGCGTGTGCACTTCGGCGAGGTTCTGCTTGTCCGGGTGGCAGAAAAGCGCGGCATTGCTGCGGAAGAGCGGCTCGCCAAGAATGCGGAGACCGGCCTGTTTCAAAGTCGTCCCGGTTTCCACGACGTCCACGATCGCATCCGAGACGCCGAGACTCACGGAAATTTCGACGGCGCCTTCCAGCACCACAAGCTGCATATCGTTCTTCTTATAAAACTTGCTCACGATACCCGGGAAACTCGTCGCAATGCGTATGTTCTTAAGCTCGTCGAGGCTCGCATACTTACTGTCGTTCGGAACGGCAGCGCACAGCCGGGACGCTCCGTACGGGAGATCAAGAACCTTCACGGCCGGACTGCACGCCTCGGCGTTAAAGTCAATGCCGGTGATGCCCGCATCAATAATGCCCCTGCCCACGTACATCGGAATGTCACTCGGGCGGAGGAAAAAGAATTCGATTCCGTTCTTGGTATCGACGGAAGTGAGGGTCTTGTACGGCTTCGCGGCACTGTAACCGCAGGTCTTGAGAAGTTCCTGCGTAGGCTCGAAAAGCATACCTTTGTTCGGGAGGGCTACCTTGATCATAGTTTCTTATACACCTCTTCGAGAGTGACGCCTTTTTCCGCCATCATGACGGCGACATAGTAAAGGACCTGTGAAAGTTCGAGCGCCTGGTCGTCGTGCGTCTCGTAACGGGCGGCCATCCAGGATTCGGCGGCTTCTTCAACGAGCTTCTTGCCGATGGCATGCGGGCCCTTCTTGAAAAGTTCGGTGGTTCCCTTTCCTTCGGGCATTTCCCTTTTGCGCTGACAAGCGAGTGCGTACATTTCTTCGAACGTCATAAGACCTCTGCAGGTGTAAGATGAACGCGGAAAAGATAGCTAAAAAGAGGAACGCAGCACGGGAAGCTTAATTATGAATCGACCGTTCGGCGTACGATGGACTTCTAATTATGAATCGACCGTTCGGCGTACGATGGACTTCTAATTATGAATTAACCGTTCGGCATACGAGGAACCGCCAATTATGAATTAACCGTTCAGCGCACGATGGACTTCCAATTATGAATTAACCGTTCGGCGCACGAGGAACCGCCAATTATGAATTAGCCGTTCGGCGCACGAGGAACCGCCAATTATGAATTAGCCGTTCAGCGTACGATGGACTTCTAATTATGAATTAGCCGTTCATCGTACGAGGAATCTCACCCGCCAGAGTCTGTGTCCGCTTGCCATGTATTTGCGTTCGAATGCCGTTTCCGGAACCGAGGGATGATACTCTTCTAAAACTGGAATGCGTACAATGCCTAGCCTCGG
>JBAYFD010000125.1:0-5757 GCA_041667365.1 Fibrobacteraceae bacterium
CTGCATCCATTTGGAACGGAATTCATCGAACCGTTTGTTGCATTCGTTCAGAATCAGCGGAAAATCTTTTTCGCACGCATTCCAGGCGACAGGCCCGAACGAGATCATTTCCGGGCCGGCCATAGTCGACGCCGGATCCGCGATCGCAGCGTCAAGATGTTCGAATAGGACGACGCTCCACGTCGTTTCCATCATTTCGGACAAGGAAGCGAGGGCGGTATTGCGGTCCGGGCGGCTCGAAAACCGGACCAGGCTCGCGCCCGTCATCTTGCGTATGGCCCTGCGGAATACTTCGTCCATCAGAATCCAGCCTCTATCCGGTTCCAGACCTTGCGTGAAATGCGGCGGCCCTGCGAAGCCATTTCATCGCTCTCGCGGCGTATGTCCGTTTCCAGGTTATTTTTCACGAGCGTCGTATCGCCGGTGAAGTCAGCGCCCTTTTCCACATATATGCCGAACACGTTGTTCTGAATGTACGTCTTCCGAAAATTCGCTTTGCCTTTGCCCACGGTGAAAGCGAAGCGGTTCCTGCTGAAATGGCAGTCCATGAATTCTGCCTTGGGGGAATCCTCCAGCCAGAGACCGTAATAATTGTTCACGAATCTGACTTTTTCAAACAGACCCGAAGAATTCGCGACCGTATTGCGGAACGCATTTTCCACGATCAGATTCCGGATGACGAAATAGCGGGAATCCGTGGCAAGGTAAATTCCGCTCCAGTTCTCCGAGGAATCCGCGCTGCGGAACGCCACGGGCTTTTTAGGAGTGCCGTCGATTTTCACTGCGCCGCGCAGAAGAAGCTTGGCGTAACCGCTCATATAGACTTCCACTCCGGCTTCGATAATGAGCGAGTCCTCCGGTGGAAGAACAAAATTATTTTCAAGGATATACGGGCTCTTTTTCGCTTTCAGAATCACCTTGTGCCCCGACGACGACGGGAACGGCGTCACTGCAAAAGCGGTGATGCACGCGCACAGCAACAGAGGAAGGACAATCTTCATTTACCTGATTCTCCGGATGGAGAGCGACTGGTGCACGCGCAGACGGGGAAGCACTTCCGCGCCCTTATTCTCGACGGCGCATAATTTTCCATCGACTTCGAGCGTTCCTTCCTGAATCATCCCGGCATCCACGTCAAAGAGGATGGATCCGCTGCCAAGCACGAAGTCATCGCTCGTGAGCGAGCCAGTGTCATCCGCATCGTGCGGTTTATACTTCACGTTCATCTGAATCTTGGCGAGGCGCACGCCGTTCCGTACAAAGAGATCTTCGATCTTGAACCACTTGTACACAAAAAGACGCTTTCCGGAATCGCCGTCCACGAGCTGCTGGCGTTCCCAGGTATCGCCGATCCTGACCGGAGCGGATGGCAGCACAGGCTGGATCTTGATGAAATTCCGGCGGATATCAAGGTCTCCCGCATCGGGAATGGACGCCAGGTCTTCCATCTTCAGGGAACTCATCTGACCGTCCGGAGCCATCTTGAACTGGAACGTCTGCGCCTTCAGGTAATGTTCTATGTGTTCAAATTCCTCGACGGAACGGTTATCGGAAGAATAATCCACGGAATCCACGTTCATCAGGAAACGTCCCGTGCCGTCATCATAGGAATCAATCAGCTTCGAGCTGAGGATCACGGAGAGGCGCGCGTTCATCGCCTCGGGAGCAAGGCCTTTCTTTGCGGAGTCTTTTCCGGGTAGCGCGTTCTGATCATCGGCAAGCACACGGAGCTTGGAATCAAAGGCAAAAACATTGCCGGAAGAATTCTGCGTGTTAAACGCGAGAGTTACTTTCTGTTCATTGCAAGCTGCAAATAAGAACAAAGACAAAAGGAGCGCAATGCGTTTCATAGCGCCAAAAATAACTATCCTGCGGCGGGGCTCCGCGGCTTCGCACCCGAGTCGCCCTTCTTTTCCCGCATTTCCTGGAAAAACTGACGGAGGAATCCGAGACATTCGTCCGCGAGGACACCCCCCGTCACCTGCACGGCGCGCCCGAGGGCGTTGTCCGTAATGACGTCAATAGTCGTGCCGCAGCCCCCGAAACGCGAATCCGGGGAGCCGTAGACAATGCGGGAGATTCGGCTGTTGAGGATTGCGCCTGCGCACATGGGGCAGGGTTCCAGTGTTACATACAAAGTGCAGCCGTCGAGGCGCCAGTTTTCAAACCGGGTCGCCGCCGCACCGATTGCAAGGATTTCTGCGTGGGCGGTCGCATCGCGGAGAGCTTCCACCTGATTGCAGCCTTTGCTCACGACCTTACCATCGCGCACGATGACGCAGCCTATGGGAATCTCACCCGCATCGTAAGCGCATTCCGCTTCGGCGAGCGCAAGGCGCATGAAGCGTTCATCGTCCTGCGGAGTTGCCGCCGGTGAATTACTTTGTACTAAGTCATTTTCAAGGGGAGCCATAAATACCGTTATAGTGGAAGTTCATTCCGCAGCAAGGTTTTGCCGCGGGTAAAAAGGCGAAACAAATTCGCGCACAGGAGCGTGACCGTGCAGGAGATGAGCGGATTCCAAAAAAAGCTCACCACTCCCGCAAACGGCGGCGTATAGGACGGAATGACCGGGACCTTGTTGAAAAGGACTATCGAGAACATACCGCAGAGAACCGCGGGGATGACGGCGCGCGCAGGAATGCGTTTTGTGAAAAATGCGAGCAGGAACAGGGCGAGGAGCGGTCCCGTGAAAAGTCCGGTGAAGAACAGGGCGTTCGCGAGCAGGGAATCCTTCATATCCACGGCGATGAATGCGCAGCCCGTGCTGAGGACAGCCCAGAGAAGAGTCCAGCGTTTCGCTTTCGCGAGCGTGCCCGCGGATTCATTGCGCACAAGGAGAATATCCTTGACGGTCGTGTTGCCGAGGGCATTGATCGCGCTCGAAAGGCTGCTCATCGCCGCAGCGTAGATTGCAGCGACGACAAGACCCGTGACGCCCGGGGGAAGCACGCTCACGATGAACTGCGGAAACACTCCGTTTTCGGGAGTCCCCGGAGGGAGCGCGCCCGCGCCCTGCACGTTGTAATAAACGAACAGGCCCGCGCCCACCCAGAAGAAAAGAATGGAGACGAAAATGCCGAGGACCATGCTGAGGACGCTTGAAAGGTTCGCCTCGCGCGCCGATTTGCAGCTCAGGTAACGCTGCACGAACTGCTGATCGCACCCGCGGATCGCTATTTCAATCACCGCGTAGATAATGCCTGCGGAGAGCAGATTCCGCGCATTCGCAGGGTTCCAGTCGGAAGCATTGAACCACGCCGTTTTCCCGGAAGCGGAAGCGAGATGCATCAAGTTTCCGAAGCCGCCGACGCCGTGGGCGATGACAAAAAGCGTCACCACGCCGCCGCCGAAAAGTACGCAGAACTGAAGTACGTCCGTCCACACGACCGCCTTGAACCCGCCGTACCACGTATAAACCGTGGCGACTGCGGCAGTGATGAGAATGGCGATGTGGATGTCCACGCCGAGAATCGGCGCAAGCACGAGCGATGGCGCGAAGAGAAGGATTCCCATGCGGAGCAGGAGATGCAGGCTGTAAAATGCAGCGGCGAGCCGGCGCACGGCGGGGGAAAAATGTTTTTCGAAAAGTTCGTAAGCGCTCGTGATTCCCGCGGACTTGATCTTCGGAATGAACAGGAAGCCCACCACGATGATCGCGATGAGGGCCCCGAAATTATTCATCAGGAAGCTCATGTCGTGCGCATAAGATTCCGCGGGGTTTCCGAGGAACGTCGTCGCGCTCACGGATGTCGCGATGAGGCTTATTCCCACGGCGACCCAGGGCATTGAACCGCCGCCGAGCATATAACCGCGGAAGTCCTTGCTGCCGCGGGAAGCCCACAGTCCGATTGCGACCGAGAGCAGGATGTAGAAGACAAGTACGAACCAGTCGAGCGCAGTGAACAAGGCGGAGTTCCTTATGTGTTAATTTATATGGAGTTTCTCGGGACTACGGGAGGCATTCCCTGTGCCGCGTCTGGAGAGCCGTTTGGATTCGGAGCGGGAGCGGCAACCCCATTGTATTCGATGAATTCCACGACCTGATTGCGGCCCCCTTCTTTAGCACGGTAAAGAGCCTTGTCAGCAAAATCGACGGCCTGTTTCATGTCCCGGAATTCAGGGCGCACAAGGTAGCTGCCGATACTCACCGTCACTGGAATCTGTTCTGTACGATGAATATCGAAAAGCCTGCCGCCGATGGCGTTGCGAATCCGTTCCGCCGTGTCCTTGAGGCTATCCGCTGAACAATCAAGGAGACCCACGACGAATTCTTCGCCGCCGTAGCGCGCGACGATGTCGATATCGCCGCGGACTTCCCCGCGGATACGCTCCGCGATGCCTTTGATGACTTCATCGCCGGCGGGGTGCCCGTAGGTATCGTTGATGTGCTTGAAATGATCGATGTCCATCATTAGCACACCGATGTTCGTCTTCTGGCGTTCCGCGCGGAGTTTTTCCGTGCGGAGGCGTTCGGAAAGCGTGCGGTGATTGATCAGTCCGGTGAGGCCGTCCGTCGTCGCGAGCGCCTTGCCGGCTTCGAACTGACGGGCGCGCGCGTATGCGAAGCCGGCGACGCCGGCGATGGCCTTCATCAATTCCTTTTCGTGATCCGAATAGCGGTTCTGGAGGCAGCTTTCGAGCGCGACCGTGACCTCCGCGGATTCCGCGGAAGCTTCCGTCGCAATGGGCATCGCGAAAAGATAGCGGAGTTCGTTGTTGCGCGGCTCCTTCTCATTCAGGCGCGGCACATATTCGCCGGGGTTTCCGGTGAAATTGCGCTCCACGGGGAAATTGCGCAGGAGCGAGAGAATGACGAGGCCCTTGTCGTTCAAGGTGAACGGGAGTCCCTTCATCTTTGCGCTGTCGATTCCGTCGGCGAGGACGACCGAGCCCTTGCCTTCCTTCGCATTATCCAGCGCGAGGATCATCATGCGGTCATAAGAAATATTACCGCGGACATAATCAAAAATCTGTGTATAAATATCATTCACCGCCATGTTCTGGAAGAAGTTCCGCTGATAGTGATACAGAATGCTGAACTGCTGCTGCTCGATATAATTCTTCGCGCTCGCATACGTCTTGAAACTCAATGTTTGCAAAGCGCAGGCAATGCTGTTGAGTGCGGTGATGACCGTCGGGTTAAATGCATTCTGCTCCAGGGAATCCAGCACGAGGGCGCCTTCCCGGTTGCCTTCCACATCCAGGATGGGAACGCCGGCGATGGAATGCACAGGCGGGTTGCCATTGTAAAAATAAAGGCCCTTGCCTCCGGAGATGTCGCCTTCGAGAATGCGGGCGATGTCCTGCCGCGCAAGCTGGCTCACAAGTCCGCAGTTTTCCTGAATCAAGGCGTGAAGCACGGCGCAGTCACTGTCGGAAACGAACTGGCGGAGCACGAGAGTCCCGCTCTTGCGACCGGGGAAGAACACGGCGGCAGTATGAACGTTCGGAATAAGCGTCTTGAGTGCCTGGAGAACGTAGCGGAACGATGTATCGAGCTGCGTCTCCGCCTTCATCCATACCTGATCCACCTTCAGCTCGGCCGTGGGATCGTTGAATTCCTTCTTTTCCTGATCGAACGCGGTGCGCAGATCCGAAATCGCAGTGACGGGAAGCGTGCGCAGAATGCGAGCGACCGCAGTGGAATCCGTCTTGCGCGTAATGCGTGCATTCCCGGCCGTAGGGGACGCGGGAGTCGCCGGAAGCTGCGGACGGTTGAGCCAGCCGAGCACAAAGGAAATCACCGCGAACGGA
>JBAYFD010000126.1:0-5742 GCA_041667365.1 Fibrobacteraceae bacterium
AAATTCATGAACGTGCTCCCCACGGACGTGATTCAGAACCGCCTCATGGTTGAGGTTCATTTCTACCCTTATCTCTACACGCTTCTCTCGGATCCCGTGGACTGGGGCATCACCGTCTATCCGCAGTACTACTGGGGTTCCGAAAACTTCGGCACGGACCCGAAATACAACGCGGGCTGGAACGCCTGGGCGAACGCCTACGAGCACTCCTGCGACTCCATTTACATCGATCAGCAGTTCGATATGATGAAAAGTAAATTCACGAGTAAAAACATTCCCGTGGTCCTCGGCGAATTCGGCGCGAACAACCGGGTCGGGGTGCTTTCCGGCGACGACCTCGCACGGCACCAGCGCGGGCGCGTCCTGTATTACAATTACGTCATGCAATCCGCGAAGGCGCACGGGCTCATCCCCATCGCCTGGGACACGGGCTACGAAGGCAAGAACAACATGACCATCATCCGCCGGCAGACGGAACCCGTCGGCTCCGTATTCGACCTCAATGTTCTGAACGTCATGCGCAAGCAATACGGCCTCGGCACTTACGTGAACAAGGGAATCACTCATGCCGAAGACTTCATTGACGGCGACGGAACGAACCGGATTTCCAGGGGAACGGCGGCGGACCGCGGGACAGTACTTTATCAGCAGGGCAATCGCATCATCTGCAATTCAAGCTACAGCCTGTTCGACCTGAAGGGACATCAGGTGAAAAGCACGGGCAATCTGCAGAAAGGGATCTACATCGCAAAAAGCGGCGCGGTAACCCTGAAAGTCATCATCAAGTAGATGGGCGCGGCACGGCGGAGGAACGTTCATTCCTTGCCCTGCCGGTCACTTGCTCCATACGGACGGAGCTACGTGAATAAAATTCATTAGATAGGGAATTTGCAAAGACTTTAGCTTTGTCTAGTCGTCCCTTCGCTGTATCTATTCCTATACAGGATGAACGGATTTAATTTTCTAATGTCTGTTTTATCTTTTGATTATGTTTTTGCTTTTAGGGCACCTCTAAAAATTGGTTTGCGGCAATGAAATCGAGCGAGACCAAGCAAGAAACACGAACACTTGGCACTTTAGTGCTTAGTGAGAGTGATCCCTGTGGGAGCAGGAGCGAGAAGTGGCTAATAATGGTGTTATTCGCCACTTTGAGCGACAAACTATTGCGAAGTGTCGCAGCCGATTTTATAGAAAAGGAATTTTTAGAGATGCCCTTTAGACGCTTGTAGCACCTTTGACCGCAAAGTGAGTAGCAATGCGGGCACGTTCGCGTCATCTCGGGGGAAATAAAAGACGTCTGCGCTATCTTATCCTGTTCAACGGGCGACACTCATTGCCGGCAGCGATGGCTTATCCTGAAATTTTTGTTTAGTTTTATGCCCATGAAAATTCTTTACATTCTCCCGGTCGCCGCGGTTTCGTTCATGCTTCTCTGCTGCAAAGGCGGAGACATCCGCGAAGACAAATACCCGGACGGTTCCGTGCGGCTTTCGACGCCTTATGTGCAGGGCAAGCGCGAAGGCGTCGAAAAAGAATTTTATGAGAGCGGCAAGCTCAAGGCGACGCGGCATTACAAGGCCGGCGTCATCACGGACACGGTGACGGAATTCTTTGAAAACGGCAAGACGGAATCCGTGACGCCGTATAAAGACGGCGCAGTGGAAGGCTTCGTTGTGCGCTACTATGATAACGGGAATGTGGCGTCAAAGACTTTGTATGCAAAAGGTCTCATCGCAGCATTCCCTGAAGAATATGACAGCCTCGGGAATCCGGCGGCGAAGGGGACTTACGAAGACCCGCGCGACCATAAGAAGTACGACTGGGTGCGCATCGGGGGCAATGTGTGGACGGCGCAGAACATCGACTTCGCGACGGAATCGGGTTCCGTGTGCATGCAGTGCAACGTGTGGGGGCGCCTCTACGATTTTAAAGCGGTTAAATCCGCATGCCCGGCGGGGTTCCACATTCCGGGCGCCGCGGAGTGGAACGCGCTCATCGCCGCAGCGGGAGCGGCGCCGTCGAAAGCGCTGAAGGCGACGTTCGGCTGGGATCCGATTGAAAATACGGGCGAATACGGGAACGGAACGGACAGCCTCGGGTTTGACGCGCAGGCCGGGGGCGCGCATTTCGCGCCCGCGGCGACGCCCATTCCGAAACGCGTGTTCAGGGACGCGGGGCAGAAAGCCTACTTCTGGGCGTCGGATGGCCGCGTGATGGTGTTCTACAATGCGAAGCCCGCACCGCGTTTCGAGGCGTTCAACGCGGCCTTCGGCGCGAGCCTGCGCTGCGTCTTGGGACCCGCGCAATAGATCTCCGGGGGAAAATCTGCGCGAGGGCACGTGACCCCTTGGGGCGGAGACCCGTAAGGGGCTCCGTTCCGCGAGCGTTGCGGGTGCGCTGATGCGCACGGGGAAAAGCGAGGCTCCGACCGGAGCGACAGAGAAGCGACCGCAACGCCGCGGAATAGCGACCGGCACGCGCGAAGCGCGGGGCGCGCCCAGATGCAGACGATTCGGTACAAAGTACGAGTAAATCCGCGTGACGCGCGACGTATTTTTCCGGTGCAGGCGGATTCATTTTGTCCGTTTTGAATATATTTGGGCTATGGCTTTATCCACTTACATTTTGCAGATTCATTGCCCGGATCAGCCCGGGCTCATCGCCGGGACGACGCAGCTCCTCGCGAAAGCCGGCGCGAACATCATCGACATGACGCAACACACGGCGAAGGACATCGGGACTTTCTTTCTGCGCGCCGTGTTCGAGATGGATACGGAGAGCCTCGCCCAGGCCGAGCGCCACTTCACGGAACTCGGCCCGCGCCTGCAGCTTTCGTGGAAACTGTACGACTGCGGTAAAAAAGACCGCGTCGCGATCTTCGTGTCCAAAACGGATCACTGCCTGTACGACCTTCTTCTGAAGCACCGCGACGGCGACTTCAACTGCGAATTCAGCTGCATCGTCGGGAACCATACGGACCTGGGGCCCGTGGGCGGTGCCTTCGGGGTTCCTTTCTATTACGTGCCGAGCAACCCGGACAAGACGGTCCAGGAAAACCGCTACCGCGAGATCATCGCGGAGACGCATACGGACAAAGTCGTGCTCGCTCGTTTTATGCAGATTCTTTCCCCCGCGTTCACCGAAGAATTCGAATACCGCGTGATGAACATCCATCACGGGTTCCTCCCTGCGTTCAAGGGCGCGAAGCCTTATCATCAGGCGTGGCACAAGGGCGTGAAGATCATCGGCGCGACGGCGCACTTCGCGACGGAGGACCTGGACCAGGGTCCGATCGTGTGCCAGGACGTGCAGCGCGTGCCGGAGACGGCGAGCATCGAAGATCTAGTGCAACTCGGCAAGGACATCGAGAAACGCACGCTTTCGACCGCGGTGAAGCTCTGGCTCGAGCACCGCATATTCGTGCTCGCGGGGCGCACTTTCATTCTTTAGTCTTGAAAATCAGGTTTAATACAAATTCTTCCCAAGGACTTTCTTATGGCTGACGAACCGAATCCAGTTGAAAAGACTCCCGGACAGACCGTTTCCGATAACGGCCCGGCGCAGATGCCGACCGCGCAGAACGGCGGCGCAGCGACCGCAGGCGATATGGTCACTCCCGCGGCTCCCGCTCCGGAAACGAAGTCCGAGGTGATCGTGAAACAGGAATACAGCGCGGCGCATTACATCGGCATCGCATTCATCACCGTCTGCGCGGTCCTACTGTACTTCATGCCCGGCATCGCCGTCGTCTTCGGCGTGAGCAAAGTCACCGAACTGAGCGCCCCCGCCGCGTGGCTCTTCGCCGCGATCTTTAGCGTGATCCTCTGGTTCCTCTTCTGGATCAAGCTCCGCGGGTTCAAACGTTCGCTGTACCTTTACCTCGCCTTCTGCACCGCCGTGTTCATCGCGTTCGCGGTTCTCCAAGGCACGGGAAAGGCGGACATTTTCCACGGCGTTGTGCGGCTCCTCCTCGGCGCCTGATTTTCGTATTTTGATTTCACTTTTTAAGAAGGACCCATCAGATGTTCCATACCGATGAATTCGTGCAGTTCCTCGTAGAATCGAACGCCCTCAAGTTCGGAAGCTTCGTCACCAAGAGCGGGCGTCACACTCCGTACTTCATCAACACGGGCGAATTCCGCACGGGCAAGACGCTCGCGCGCCTCGCGGACTTCTACGGCGCCGCGTTCGTCAAGTTCTTCAAAGGCAAGGCGGCGAATCTGTTCGGACCTGCGTACAAAGGGATTCCCCTGTGCGCCGCGACCGCGATGAACCTCGCGGAGAAGCACGCGATGGACCTGAGCTTCACCTACAACCGCAAGGAAGCGAAGGACCACGGCGAAGGCGGCGTCCTCGTGGGCGATACCTATAAGGAAGAACGGGATGTGGTAATCATCGAAGATGTCATCACCGCGGGAACTTCTGTGAACGAAACGCTGCAGATTCTTTCAAAGATTCCGAACGCGCACGTCAAGGGACTCCTGATTTCCGTGGACCGCCGCGAACGCCTAGAAAACGGGAAGTCCGCGATGCAGACGGTGGAAGAATCCTACGGCATCGAAGCGCACGCGATCATCACGATCGACGACATCATCGCATTCCTTGAAAGCGATGCCAACCGCAAAAAAATCAACGCGCCCGAAGATATTCTGGAACGCGTTCATGCCTACCGCAAGGAGTGGGGCGTTTCGTAAGCGCTCCGGGGCGGTTCTTATGACGTTCCTCCGCAAAGACTTTTCCGTAGCTGCGACGGCGGCGCTCTGCGCCGTCCTTCTCGCATCCTGCGCGTCCAACCGCTGGAACGTTTCGCACCCGCATTACGACCAGGCTCCCGCAGCAGCGGATTCCATCGCCGTTCTCGGAGCGACGGAGTCCTTCGTCGTCACGCGCGACAAATGGTTCGCAAACCATCTGGACATTGACCGGGACAGTCTGTATCCGTTCATGAACCGCATCATTCAGCCGACGCTTTTAAAAACTCTCTCCGGAACGTTCCGCAGTTTGTATGTACTCCCCGATTCCCTGTTCCTCAAGTTCCCCGAAGAGAGCGAGAAAGTCGACGAGCACGTGTACTTCAAAGGGCGCTTCCCCGTACAGGGCAGACCATTCCGCGACGGAAACGGTTATGCGCCGCCATACATTCTTCTCATTCACGAATTCATCCTCGGACTGGATCAGCACCGCGAAAACTATTACGACTACACACAGACGCAGAAGGAAGCGCCGGAGACGCGCACCGCGAATAACCTAACGGTCATCATGGCTTACACCCTCTGGGATAACGCCCGGCAGATTCCACTGTATTCCTCGCTCCTTGAGGAGAATTTTCCGCTGGATCATGGTTTTTCCGCGCAGGAACTTACGCAGATCACCGAAACCACCGCGCGGACGATGATTCAGCAGATCCGAAGAGGAGCGGCGAAGTGAAGCGAGCGCTCTTCATCCTGCTCTTTGCAAGCCTCGCGGTCCATGCGGAGGATGTGTTCTTCCGCGCACCTTACACGATATGGCAGAACGCGGACATCGTCCTCTGGACTCCGGATTCCGTGCCCCCTGTGACGCCCACGGCATTCACGTTCGCGCTCCGGAAAAATAACAGTGACCTCGGGAAACCCGCATGCCGGCTCGGCGGCGACTGGCAGCGCGACACCTCCGCGGCGCTCTACGCGAACTGGCTCCGCGAGAACATCGGCCCGGGGCTCCAGGCGGCGGACCTCCGCGCGCGCAGTCCGGAGATGGTCA
>JBAYFD010000127.1:0-5553 GCA_041667365.1 Fibrobacteraceae bacterium
CCGTCGCCGTTGCGGCAGCGGCTCCCGTTCCCGCCGCAGCCGTAGCTGCACCCGTACCGGCCGCGGATACGGCTGCCGCCGCTCCTGCACCGAAAGCCTTCGCGGCGGATTCCGATACCATCGCGGCACCCAAGCCCGTGGTCGCACCGGCGCTCGCCATTGATGACAGCAGCGACGAATACTGCAACGAAGGCGATCCGGATTGCGAAGACGACACCACCACCTATGACGTCAAGGGCAACGTGGCAGCGACGAACGCCGCCGCGGACGCTAACGATTATTCCGCTCAGGATGCAGCGAATGACGTCACCAACCGGTTCGGCATCGCCGACGAAGTCCGCCGCTGGAGCGCATGGGGCCTTGTCGCCGCAGCAGCAGGCAGTGCCGTCATGGGTGTCGTCGACCAGATGCAGTACGGCAAAGCCAAGGATGCGCAGGACAACGTCAAGGACCTTATCTCCAAGCACAAGGAAAACATTTCCAACCAGTGCGGCGGTGACGCGACCTGCATCTCTGAAGTCACCCTGTTCCTCTCCTCTCCGGCAGCGGACGGGGATAACAGCGGACGTTACCTCTACACGCTCAATCAGAAAAAGTCGAAGGATCAGGATACCATGGATTCTTATGCCACGGCCCGTAACATTTGGTTCGGCGTGACCGCGGTCTCCATCGCGGGCGCGGTCGTCCTCTTCACCTGGTAAATGTGATTCCCGGAAAGATTTCCGTATCTAAGCTGGGTTTCGAGTGCATACTCGGAGCCCTTCCTTTTGAGCGCGAAACACCGCAGCCCATTGAAATTTTCTATTCCCTCACTCTTGATTTTTCGGTGGCAGCGTCAAAGGACGATCTTTCGCTGACCGTCGATTACGCGAAGCTCTCCGAAAAAATTCAGGATTTCATCAGCGGATCAAAATTTCAACTGCTGGAAACGCTCGTCGTGAAAACGGCACGGCTTATTCTAGACGAATATCCGCAGGTGCTTGAAGCGGAAGTGCGCGTGACGAAACCCCATGCCATACCAGGTGCGCAGGGCGCATCCGCATTCGTGCGTATAACGCGCTGAATGATTTCAGAAAATCACCGTCCGGAATTTGAGAAAGCCCGGTACTGCAAGGCCTCCGCGAGATCGCTGATTTCGACTGCGGTCGTCTGCCGCATATCCGCGATGGTGCGCCCGACTTTCAGAAGACGGTAATATCCGCGGGCGCTGAGTTTCATCCGTTCCGCGGCAGTGACGGCGAACCGTTCCGTAGCGGGATTCATCTGCGCGAAATTCCGCGCATCTTCGCTCGACATTTCAGCGTTCGTCCGTGCAGGACTATTCCTGAACCGATCCTCCTGAACCTTGCGGGCGGCGGCAACCCGCTCCCGGATCTCCGCGGAAGACTCCCCGGAAGGAGACTTTGCGAACAACGTCGCCTCCGGCGTGGGCACGGCGACCTGTATGTCTATCCGGTCCATGAGCGGTCCGGAAATGCGCTGACGGTACCGCGAAATAGCGTCCGGGAGACAGGTGCATTCGTGCTTCGGATCCATGGAATAGCCGCAGGGACAGGGATTCATCGCCGCTCCCATCATAAAGCGGGCCGGCCACACGACCGTTCCCGAAACCCGGCTCACCCGAATAGAACCTTCCTCCATCGGTTCACGCAAAGCCTCGAGAGCGGCGCGGTTGAATTCGGGAAGCTCGTCCAGAAAGAGGACGCCGTTGTGCGCAAGGCTCGCCTCGCCCGGCAGGAGCTTCGCGCTTCCGCCCACGAGGGCCGCCATCGACGCGGAATGATGCGGCGCGCGGAACGGGCGGGCGCTCAGGAAGCCGTTCTCCCCCGGCGCGATGAGGCGGGCGCAGGAATGGATGCGCGTGCTTTCCAGCATTTCCTCCTCGCTCATCTCCGGAAGTATCCCCGGAAGGCATTTCGCACAAAGCGTCTTGCCCGCGCCTGGGGACCCTACCAGCAGAAAATTGTGCCCGCCCGAAGCGGCGACTTCCAAAGCGCGTTTCACCGCATCCATCCCGATGACAGAGCGAAAATCCGGACAGGACAACGGCGAAAAATTCGTGCCACGGCGAAGCCCCTTGGAAAGGAGGAAACCGGGGCCGCCGGGCGCTAGCTTTTGAATGCATTCGGAAAGGCTCGATACGCCGACCAGGGAAATTCCTTCGACGAGCGAGGCCTCTTCCAGATTCGCTTCGGGGAGCACTAAGACATCGGAGCCGCCTTTGCGGAGGCTCATCGCCACGGAGAGCGCGCCATGCACGGGCTTTAGAAGTCCGTCCAGGGCGAGTTCCCCGAGAAAGATAAATCGTCCGGGATCCTCCACTTCGATTTCTTCCGAAGCGAGAAGCATCCCTATCGCGAGCGGTAAATCCAAAGAGCTCCCCTCCTTGCGCAGATCCGCAGGCGATAAATTCACCGTCATGCGGCTCCCGGTCACCACATGGCCGGAACTCCGCACGGCGGAAACGACGCGCTCCCGCGACTCGCGCACGGCACTGTCCGGAAGCCCCACGAGCGTAAACCCGGGAAGACCGTCCGAAGCATCGACTTCGACGCTCACGGGGACGGCCTGGATTCCTGAAAGGCAGTCAGTGCGTATCCGCTGGAACATACGCGGATCTTCTATGGAGCGACGGGGCTCACCGCGGCCTGATACTTTTCAAGCACGCAGTTTTCGATATGCTCGCGGCATTCGCGGGTGATCGGAAAATAGATGGAGCGGTAGTCCTCACCCTTGTAAAAAGGATCGTTCGGATAGGACACGAAAAAGCCGTTCGTACCGTCCATGACGCGAAGCCCGGTGAGCTGAAGTTGATCGTTCAGAACGACTCGGGCGAGCGCCTTTATATGCCCGAGCGTCGGGCTTTCCTTGAAAGGATAGACCTGCACGTGCGTCACGACCAGACAGTCGAATTGCGCTTTATTATGCTGTTCTTCCGGCGCCGTTTCCGGAGCCTTTTCCATTTTCGTTTTCACTGGCATTGCTTGCCTCCTGATGAATGTGATGCCGTTATCGGCGCACACACAAAGGCAAAAACCATGCCATTCGTACAAAATGCTAATTTCGCGTAAAATCGCAATTTTTAAAATAAGGAAGGCGATCTTTCATCGTTTGACCGATGATTAATCGCCTTAAAATCAGCAGGAAAAGTCAGCCCTTGACCGCGTCGGACATACTGAAAATCGGCATATACATCGCTATCATCAGGAAACCCACGGCACCGCCGAGGAACACCATGATGATCGGTTCGATCATCGCCGTCACAGCATCGATGGCAGCATCGACTTCTTCATCGTAAAAGTCCGCGACTTTCAAAAGCATACCGCCAAGGTTACCCGTCTTTTCACCCACTCCCGTCATCTGAATGACCATCGTGGGGAAAATTTTCGTATCCTTCATCGGTTCCGCAATGGGCTTACCGCCGGCGATACCGATCGCGACCTTCTGAATCGCACGTTCAATGGCCATGTTACCTGCCGTTTTCGCGGTCACCTGCAAAGCATCAATGATCGACACGCCCGCATTGAGAAGCGTGCCAAGCGTGCGACCGAAGCGTGCGACGGCGCTCTTAGTCTGCAGATCACCGATTTTCGGCACCTTGAGGATGATCGTATCGAACTGCAAGCGTAATTTCGGTACCTTGAGGACAACATTGATACCTACGATGATTGCAATAATCAACAACACCCAGAACGCGGCATAATCGCGGATCGCATTAGAGAAGTTCATCACCACCTGGGTGGGCCACGGAAGCTCGCCGCCCGCTTCAAGAAACATGGACGCAAATGTAGGGACAACGAACGTAAGCATCAGGATAACGACAAGCACGGCGACGATCATGATCATGATCGGGTACGTCATCGCCTTTTTCACCTTGCGCTTTACACGTTCGCTGGATTCCTGATAATCCGCGAGACGGGAAAGAATGCCTTCGAGAATGCCGCCGGCTTCGCCGGCAGCGACCATGTTGCAGTAGAGCTTATCAAAAACTTTCGGGTGCTGGGCGAGAGCGTCCGCAAGGGATGAGCCGCCATTGATTGCCTGCGCCACTTTATGCACGACATCCTTGAGCGCCGGGTTCGAACTTTGCTCTTCCAGAATATTCAAGCACTGAAGCATCGGCAGCCCCGCCGAGCACATCGATGAGAACATCCGGGTAAAACGGCTTATCTCCGCGGCCTTGATTCCTGAACCGATATGGAATTTGATTTCCATCGGTTTGCGCCTGAGCGTCTGAATAACCAAGTGCTTGCGGCGCAGAAGGGATTCCGCTTCCGGTTTATCCTTCGCCTCGATCTGGCCTTCGAAGATGTTGCCCTGTGTATTCTGGGCCTTATAGAGGAAAAAAGCCATCGGTTAGAGTCCCTTCTCCATGAGGAGCTTTTCAAGCTGATCCGGATTCTGCGACTTGGCAAGAGCGTCGAAACGGTCCACCTTGCGCTCACCGACGAGGTCGCACAAACGCATGTTCATCGTATTCATTCCGTACTTCTGACCGATTTCGATCATCGACTCGATCTGGTGCACCTTGCCTTCGCGGATAAGCGAACGGATGCCCGGAATGACGTTCATCACCTCGTAGCACATCACGCGACCGCCGCCGATCTTCGGGAGAAGCGTCTGGCAAATAACTCCTTGGAGCACAAACGAAAGCTGCGTGCGGATGGTGTCCTGCTCTCCCTTGGGAAAGGCATCCACGATACGAGTGATCGTCTGCACGGAAGAATTCGTGTGCAATGTCGCAAAAGTCAAGTGACCTGTTTCCGCAATCGTCAGCGCAGCGCGGATCGTCTCCAGATCACGCATTTCGCCGATGAGGACAACGTCCGGATCCTGGCGGAGAGCCATCTTGAGCGCCTGGGAGAAGCTCATGGTATCGCTGCCGACTTCACGCTGGTTCACCATGCAGCCCTGATGCTTGTGCAAAAATTCGATCGGGTCTTCGATCGTGAGAATGTGCTCGTGGCGTTCCTTGTTAATCTTGTCGATCATCGCCGCGAGGGTCGTGGACTTGCCGGAACCGGTGGCGCCCGTCACGAGGACGAGTCCGGAAGGACGGGTGGTGAATTCCGCCATGATGGGCGGAAGTCCGAGGTCATTGAACGTCTTGATATCGAGAGGAATGATACGGAGCGCAAGGGCGACGCAGCCGCGCTGCAGGTAGGCGTTCGCGCGAAAACGCGCGAGGTTCGCTATACCGAAGGAGAAGTCGCATTCCTTGTTCTGTTCGAAATTCTTCTTCTGGACTTCGTTCATCAGGCTATAAGTCATCCGCATCGTCTCATCGGGCTTCAGTTTTTCGACTCCGATGGGGGTGAGTTTTCCGGAAAGACGGATCAAAGGAGGAACACCGGCGGTAATGTGAAGGTCGGATGCGCCGCGCTTCACCATTTCAGAAAGAAGGTCTTGAATATTATAAGCCATACCGCGAATATACTTAAATTTTAAGGCAATATGCGTCATTCCCTCACCGTAATCCTATCCTTTGCTTTTATCCCGCTCGTTCTCTGCGCCTGCGGAGAATCCTCCTACCCCGCCATCCCGGAAAAAATC
>JBAYFD010000128.1:0-5526 GCA_041667365.1 Fibrobacteraceae bacterium
GAGCTTTTCCCCGCCTGCTTTGAAGACGATGACTTCGCCCTGGACGAGGAGGACTTCGCGGAGGAAGAAGACACGGCGAGGGAATCCTTGTTCTTCAAGGAATCCTGCGCGGCGGAATCGAGCATCATTCCGGCGGCGATCGCGGAATCCATCGCCGTCGTATCCTCGGCGGCGGAAGAAGATGCCGCGGGGGGCACAGCCGGTTGTTCGGAGCCTTCGTTCTTCTTCATGAAGTTCATAATGGCGAGGAACGCTATACCGAGAACCACGAGCAGAATGGGGATCGTCTTGGAATTTCCGGAAGCCGCCGATTCGCGGATTCTCTTCACAGAACTCGGAGCGGAGATGTCCTCGATCTTCGGCACGGAATCCGCCGAATAGGAAGAGCCGTATTCGACGGAGAACCAGTTGAGGACTTTCTTCCGGTCAAGTCCGAGCTTTGTGCAAAGCGTGTTGATGTAACTCCGCACATAAGCTTCCACCGGAAATTTTTTCCAGTCGCTGTCCTCGATGCCCGCGAGAAAGTTCAGCGGGATGCGAGTCGTCTGCGCGAGGTCTTCGCGGGTAAGTCCGGCCGCATTGCGGGCGCGGGTGAGGTACGAGCCCAGCGTTTCATCGGGGGCCTTATCATCAATGGGCGATTTAGAGTCCAACATCTCTTTCTCCTAAACTTGCGAGCATGTCCAGCGTTCGGGACACAGGCAACCCTACAACATTATAAAAACAGCCGTCAATTGACTTGATGAACCTTGCGCCCAAACCCTGAATGGCATAAGAACCGGCCTTATCCATCGGTTCGCCTGTCGCGACATAAGCTTCAATCTCTTTCGGCGCCGTAGTCCGGAAAGTGACCCGCGTCGTTTCCGAACCGGAAGCGAGGAGCCTGCCGCAGCGCGCGGCGGCGAAGCCGGATATCACCTGGTGCGTGCGCCCGGAAAGTTCCGAAAGCGTGCGGATTGCGTCCGCCTTGTCCTTCGGTTTGCCGAGGGGCCTGTTGTCCAGAAACACGAGCGTATCAAAGCCGAGCGTGAGGATGTCTCCGTTCCGGGAAGACACGTCCACGGCCTTTTCCTCGGCGAAGAACCGGGGCAAATCCAAGGGTGGCCGTCCGGCGGCGTCTTCCTTCACAAGCGAAGGTTCCACGCGGAACTTGATTCCGAGCTGGGTGAGAATCGCAGAACGCCGCGGCGAATTACTCGCGAGAATCAGCAGCACCGGTCTTCCTTCGCTTCCACTTTCGAGTGGTCCCCCAGAAGAAGGGTCCCGCGGAAGCCGCGGACTTCGGAATCATTGCCGAGGATGGATTTCGAAAGTTCCGCATTTTCAAGAGTCACACGGTCATCGATCACGCAGTCACTGAGCTGAGAATGAACCACCACGGCATCGGCGCCAAGGGACACGTTCGGCCCGACGATAGAATTGCGGATCTCCGCGGTCGGCGCGATGTGGCACGGCGGAATGACCGTCGAAGCGAGATATTTCCTGCTCTGGGAATTGTCGTTCTTGAGAAGCACGCGGGCGTTCGTCTCCAGATAGGTCTCGGGAGTGCCGCAGTCGAGCCATTCCTTGATCCTCGCAGTGCGGAACTTCGAACCCGAAGCGACCATCATCTGAAGCGCGTCGGTGAGCTGGTATTCATCGCGGGTGCGGATGTTCCCGGAAATGAGCTTTACGAGCGAAGCGCGGAGCGAGGCCACGTCGCGGATGTAATAGATACCGACGAGAGCTTCGTCCGACACGAACTTCTCCGGCTTTTCAACAAGGCGGGTGACGTAACCGTCCGCGTCCATCACGGCGACTCCGAAACGGCGCGGATCATCGACGACGCGGGTCATAAGCACGTTGTCCTTCTCATCCTTGAGGAACGAGAGATCCGCATCGAAAAGCGTATCGCCGAGGATGATGAGCACGGGTTCGTCGTCATTCAGGTAAGGAAGGCAGAGAGAGATGGCTTCGCCGAGTCCCTGCGGATTTTTCTGAAGCACGGTACGCGCGTTCTTGAATTCACGGTCTTCCAGAAAAGACGCGACCTGCGCATGCTTGTACCCTGTAACGAAAATCATCCCGGAGACATCCAGGCAACGGAACGAGTCAATGATATGATCGAGAAGCGTTTTTCCCGCGAGCGGCAACAGGCACTTGGGCTGCTGCAATGTGAAGGGGCGTAAACGGGTTCCCGTCCCTGCAACTGGCAAAATCACTTTCATAGTCATACAAAATTAAAAAAAACGGATGGATCAATCATCGGTGCTTGCCGCATTGAGCTTGATATCCGGCAAATCCTTGATGTAGATGGCGAAACTCCACCCGGAGGAAGGCCCGGTCGGAGTCCAGGTGAAGTCCAGCTGCCAGCAATGCAGCGTGCGGTTGAACGTGAATTCATGCGTGGCAAACTTCCCGTCCGTGTAATCGTACTGAGTGCTGTACGTCATCTCCCAGTTCGGAGTCGGATGCAGCGACGCAGTGAGAGACGTGGAATGCGAAATCGTTTCCTTGAACACCTTGCGGCCTACGCGCGTGCTGCTGAAGCTGTAGCGGTAATCAAGGCTCGCGGACCAGGCGTCCGCCTTATACTTGCCCATCTGCGACGGAAGTCCGGAATTGAAGTTTCCGCTCCAGTGGAAAGCCTTGGAAAGTTCGTAAGACCATGCCGTAAGTTCAGGCGCGCGGACTTTGTTCGGATCGTTCTCGTATTTGTGATAGAAGCTGTGCGTCGTCCTGACCGTAAAAAGATAATCCGGGAGGACCTGAAGGCCGAAAGTCGAAGAAATATCAGACCAGTTCAGGGAATCCGCCGCAAAGTTGTACGCAGTGGAATGTTTGGTGGTGATGAGGCGGCGCGTGCCATATTCGTCTTCGGCTGCAGCTGTGGAATCTCCGCCGGAAGCGTTCGTCTGAGCGACGTGCCCACGCGTTTTTAAATACTTTATATCGAAGTCATTGCCCACGGAAAAGCCCACTGTCTTCTGCTCCGACTGATACGGCGTCTGCCCCAGAAGCGGATGCGGAACGAAGTATTTATTCGTGTCGATGTCCGGCGCATACGTATAGGAAATAGAAGGCGAAAGCACATGGCGGATGCCCGTAAAGCGCCCGATTTCCGGGACCCAGATCCCGTAGAGCTTTGTGTCCGCCGTGAGGCTGTAATCCGTATTGAACGCATACTCGCCATACTCATCGCCCGAAGGATCGAAGTTATTCCGCGCACGGCGGTATTTCGCGGAATCCTCCGGATTGATCCAGCGGCGTCCGGACCACATGTTTTCGAAAGTCGCCTGCGGAGTGACGTTAATCACATCGAGAAGCGAGCCGGAATAGCTGAAGACGAGATTGTCCTTGTAACCCGCATACCATGCCGTCGTATCTGAGTTTCCATCCGAAGAATCGACCGCGCGGCGGGAATAGAGGTTCGCGCGGGCGCTGTAGCTATAGTTGAACTTATCAAGGAACGAGGCTTCCGCCGCCGTAGTGTCATCCTCGTCATCCTCATCGGAGCTGAAAAGGGGACCGCTCGTGCGGAACTGAACATCCGGAATCTGCCGCTCCATAAGGTCCGTCGTCAAATTGTGCTGCTGCACCATCTTGACGGTGAGGCTCTTATTCGTGCCGAATTTTCCGGAATAGGTCATCTGCGCGTTCGCCTGCTGATTCAGCACCGTCTCCGCATTAAGTGCGTTGTCCTGGCGCACCGAGCGGCTGGAGACGAACGAGCCCGAACCGCTCAATGTATGGCGCCCGTCGGGAGTCAGATTCTGGTTATGCGAAAACGAGATGTCATAGCCGCTGTTCGCGAAATTGAATTCCTGAAGATAGCTTGTGTAGGAGATGTTTCCGTCGAGCAGATAGCGCATCTTGTAGCGGATGTTTTCCGTGAGCGTCGTCTTCTCGAAGTTCGCCGAAGAACCTTCGATGAGATCCCCGGATGTCGTCGCATCCCAGTAATCGTTCGGAGCGTAATAGTAGCCCAAGTTCTTCATGTAGAATCCCTGCACCTGGTCACCGCCGAACTTCGGAGTCAGGAGGCCGGAGCGGCGGCCGCTCTTGAGGGGCGCGACGATCATCGGAAGCACTGCCACGGGAACGTCCGCGATGTTCATCACCACAGGCCGCGCCGTGATGCTCTGCTTGGGAATGACCACGATGCGCCGTCCGTAAAAGTAATAGTGCTGATGCGTGGAATCGTCGCAGGTGCTGAAGTCGCCGCGCGCGATGTAAAGCCGGGTGTCCGGAAGCCTGCGCACTTCCATCCCGTTCAATTTCTGATTGTCCTGATAAGTCGTCGCGTAATACACTTCGCCGATGCGGCTCTTCATGTTGTACTTCACCCGGTAACCGGCGAGGGACGGATTTTTCGCGTCCTTCATAATCGGATCGCCGGAAGCCTGCACCACCTGATTTCCCTGATCATATAGAATCGTGTCCGCGTCGAGCGTCGCCGTGCGATACTTGAGCTGCGCCTTGTCATTCAGATTGAACGTCTGATTATCCACGTCGTACTGCAAGTCCACGGCATGGTATTCGACGGTATCCGCCATCGAAGTATCCGACATAAAATCTGACGCCGTAGAATCCTTCGTGGAATCTTCCGCGGCCGGCTTCTGTTCCGGCAAATCAAAATGCGTCATATCATCGCCGGGCGCAAGGCACGGGAAAAATGCGCATATAAATGCGAAAGCGGATAGTCCGCTGTGGAACGAGAGTTTCGGCACCGGCCCAAAAATAGAAAAGCCCCCGTTTTGACGGAGGCTCTAAAATCAAACCGGCGTGCCTTTATTACTGAAGTTCCACCGCAAAGGAGGATACCGCGCCGTTCTGCTCGATGCGCACAAGATAACGTCCATCCGAAGCCTTCGCGCCATTCCACGAAACGGAATTCGCACCGGCAGTCGCGCCCTCGAGGAGCTTCACCGAGACCTGTTCGCCGTGAGCCTTGAGAACGCGCACCTTCACAGCGCCATCTTTGTACAAATTAAAACTGACCTTGCTGCGGTTAAATCCCAGGAGGGATGCCGCCTGCGGAGCGGACGTTTCGGAATCATCCTTCGTGAACGCAGTGTCCGCGGCATCCTTCGCAACGGCGATCATCGTCACATTCCGCGCATTCACGCTCGCTTCTTCGGGAAGCACGCGCCCGTTCTGCATCACGGAAAGAAGATTGTAGCCCGACCCGGTTTCCGAGGACGCCACCGCAGAAAGTTCAGCGGCGCTGTACTCGGACTTCTGATTGCCGTACCATGCGGAGACCTTGCCCGCATCAAGATCCTTCACCGCGAGCTGCACGCGGCGGAGCGTCACGGAAAGAGTGTCCTTCTCACGGATCACGGAAAGTTCAAGGGGTTTGCCCACCGTTCCGCGAAGCACGTCCTTGGACGCCTCGAGATCGTTCTTCGGAAGGGCCGTGCCGTCGACGGCGCAGATGAAGTCGCCGGATTCAACGCCCGCTTCGGACGCCGGAGAACCCGGAATGACATCCACGACCTGCACGCCGCAGGGAGCTCCGTAAATAGTGATGCCGATGCCGCCGAA
>JBAYFD010000129.1:0-5518 GCA_041667365.1 Fibrobacteraceae bacterium
GCCAGAACTTGGTCACTGTTCCCGATTTCCAGGCGCTTTCGTCGAGCGCCGTGCAGAAACTGCTGCAATAGTTGAGCGCGAGCGAATCGCCTATGACTTTGTATGTAGCGACATATTCCGTGTCCGCGGCGTTCACTACGGAGATGAGCCCGCGGTTCATGCGGAGCGTCCCGGAATCCGCGTATACTACGTGGTATGCCGTGTCGCCGTCGATGACCTTATCGTAGGTGAGCGTGTCCTGACCGATGGTGTAGTATGCCGGGTTCGTGGAATAGCTGGAAGTCCAGTGCCCGAATGCGGCGGAATCCACGGCGGGGCCTTCGGCGTCGGTACCGGCCTTGACGAATCCGATGGACCACGTTTTGTTGAAGGAAAGCTTAGTGTCGTTCTCTTCGAGCATCCAGAGCGTGTCGCCTTCGATTTTGTACGCGTAGCGGTAGAGTCTATCTGTATCGAACGCTTCCCAGATTTGTCCGTCTGCGGCGCATTTGGTAAGAGAACTTACCTCAAAACGTAGTGTGTTGCCTTTGACTCCAGTTGCGCCGAATGTGAATGTATCACGTTCAGCGAGTGAAATGATGCCGGCCACTTGAACCCAGGTCCCGTAAAGATCTGATGATACATAACAACTATTTGAGACGCTGCTTGTTGATGTATCGTTGCCATCTACAAAAAAATTGCAGGAGGAAAGGAAAAAAATAGCGAGCGCGGCTGTCGCAGTGAAAATGATGCTCTTTGTGTACATGTTTGCCCCAAAGTGAGAGTTTGAACTGAGGCTAAAAGATAGACAACTTTGAAACTCTATTGTTTTTTTACCTTTGCAGTGACACTTTATTCAACCCCGGGTGTTAAATAGCTGTGAATGAGCATATTTGGAAGAACCGGCCTCAATTCGAGGCGATGTACCGCACCTACGCTCCGATGGTGCTCCGGCGTTGCCGATTCCTGCTGAAGGACGAGGCGGAGGCGCTGGACATTATGCAGGACGTGTTCATCCGCATTCTTGCGCGCAAGGACGCGTTGGACCTGAGTTCCCCTTCGAGTCTGCTTTGGAATTCGGCGACGAGGCTCTGCCTGAACCGGATCCGCGACAAGGCGCGCCGGGGAATTTCGACTTCGACGGACGAATGTCTTTCGCAGATCGCGGATATGAAGGACGAACGTGACGAGTACGAGGCGGAAAATGCGCTCTTCCGGCTTTTTGAAGGCGAGCCCGCATCTTCGAGGACGATGGCCGTGCTGCATTTCGTGGACGGCATGACTCTCGAGGAGACGGCACGCGAAACCGGCCTTTCGGTGAGCGGCGTGCGCAAACGGTTGCGCGCATTGCAGGCGAAGCTCAAAGGCCTGGAGGTTGAAATATGATTCCTGACTGGAAATTGGAACGTTATCTGACGGGCGATCTTTCCGCAGCGGAAGCCGCGGACATCCGCGCGAAGGCGAAAGAGGACGATGTCCTCCGCGCGCGGATAGAGGAACTGCGCAGAAGCAGTGCGGAGATCCTTTCGAAATATCCCGCGGAAGAAATCGTTCCTGAGATGCTTGAGAAAACAGAACGGCGCAAGGGCTTCGGGAAGCGCGTGTACATTCCGCTCCTTGCCGCGGCGGTGCTTCTCGTGGTGCTCCTCCCGTTAGGCGCTCCGGAGATTTCGTCCCTGTGGAAATCCCACGCGGACGTCACCGTGCAGAATTATTCCGAGGATGGCACCCGGATCAAGGGATTGGAGCCGCGTTTTGAAATCTGGCGCAAGACCGCGGACAGCGCGGAACGCCTTGGGCAAAAGAGCGTTGCCCGCGCGGGCGATGAACTTCAGATCCGCTATGCGGTTCCCGAGAAATGCTTCGGAATGATATTCAGCCTTGATGGCCGTGGCGTCATCACATATCATTTGTCTTTACAGGACAGGGCGGTTGCTCTTGCTCCGGGGAAGATGACCGCGTTACATTTTGCGTATAAATTAGACGACGCTCCCTATTTTGAAAAGTTCTTCTTTGTCATCTCCGCTTCCGCTTTCAAAGTGGAAAAGGGCGACATTGATTCATTGCTGAAAAATAAAACGGTGCGCGTGGAATCCTTAACGCTCCGCAAGGTTTCCGTCGAAGGGGAAAAGTAAAATGTTTGATAGACTGATCATAATATTCTTTTTTTTCTGTGCCTTTTCTTCTTTTGCGGCGATTCCCGTCGAACGCTATCTCTTCGCCGTGGGTGCGAACAATGGCGGGAACGACCGTCCCGTGCTCCGTTATGCTCAGAGTGATGCCGCCGCTTTTTCCAAGGTGCTCGTCGAGATGGGCGGGGTCCCGGGTGCGAACAAGGTGCTTCTCCGCGATCCTTCCGTGCAGGCGATCAAGAATGAATTCGATGCGCTTGACCGCAAACTCGCGAAGAAAGGCGAGGCGCGCAAGGAAATCCTCTTCTATTACAGCGGACACGCGGATGAACGCGGACTCCGTATAGGGAATGAACTTTACAGCTGGGGAGCACTCCGCAAACGCATCGACGCGCTCCGTGCGGATGTGAAAATTTCTGTGATCGACGCTTGCGGTTCCGGCGCGATTACCCGGATCAAGGGTGGTGTCGCCGTTCCCGCGTTTATGGTAGATGCATCGAGCGACATGAAGGGCTATGCGTTCATCACTTCGAGCACACAGGATGAATCCAGCCAGGAGAGCGACCGCCTGCGCGGTTCGTTCTTTACACAGTCCCTGGTGAGCGGGCTCCGCGGCGCGGGCGATGTTTCCGGCGACGGCAAGGTGACGCTTTCGGAAGCGTATCAGTTCGCGTTCAACGAGACGCTCGAAAATACGCAGGCGACTCTCGGCGGTGTGCAGCACCCAAGCCGCGACATGAATCTCGCGGGCACGGGCGATGTGGTGATGACGGATGTCCGCAGTACCTCCGCGGGACTTGTGCTCGGTGCGGATATTGAAGGCCGCGTGTTCATCCGCGATGCTTCCGGCGCGCTTGTCGCGGAACTCCGCAAGATGCGCGGGCGTTCACTTGAACTCGGACTTGCTCCGGGGAAGTACCGGGTGCAGGTGGAACGTCCTGCGCAGGCGTCCGTCGCGACGGTGACACTTGCGGATAATCACCGCACGGCGCTGAATGCCGGTGCCTTTTCCTCGGTTGTCGTGCAGCGCACGACTTCGCGTGGCGATCCCTTGAAATCTCATTGGAGTATTAATTTGTTCGACATCGAACGTAATCCGCGCAAGGGCGTGATGCTCGGCCTGTTCGCGACCAAGGCAGATAGCGCGTTCATGGGCGTGCAGTTAAGCTTGCTTGCGAATATTTCTCAGGGAAATACCGCGGGCGTTCAGGGCTCGGGGGCTATCAATTATGCGAAAAAATTCAAAGGGGTGCAGCTTTCTCCAACCCTGAATATCGTGGAAGCTTTGAATGACGGTGTTCAGGTCGGTGTGACGAATGTCGCTGTCGATACTTCCGTGGGCTGGCAATTCGGCGTTTTGAACGTTGTTGCGGATTCTCTCGCTGGCGGGCAGGTGGGTGTTACGAATGCGGCGTCTTCGGTGAGCTGGGCTCAGATAGGTGTCGCTGATTTTGCGGGCTCCGCGCCGGTGCAAGTGGGTGTCGTTGACATTGCGAAGACAGTGCCGGTTCAGGTCGGCGTCCTCAACATTGCGGGGAACTCATCAAAAATTCAGGTGGGCGTAATGGATATCGCCGGAACATCTGGCGCACAAATCGGCGTGTACAATATTGCTGGTCATGCTAAAGAGCGTCAGATCGGTATTTTGAACATCTGCGGCACTTGTGAAGAAACTCCGGTGGGACTTTTCAGTATCGTGGGGAACGGCGTGTGGGCGGCTTCCGCGGTAATTGATGAAACAGGCTCGCTTGCGGGAATCCTGAAGTTCGGCACTGCTTATTTTTACACGACCATCGAGAATTCAAGACCGTTCGATAAAGACAAGCCTTTCCGTGAATTCGGGGACGGGCAGCGCGCAGGTCTAGGTGCCGGAACCCAATTCGGGCGGTATGGGACGCATCTGGATCTCGATTACACATTCCTTTCCGATTACCCGAACTGGAAGGTGAAACGGATGGGCTCGACTAATCTCAACTTTAGCGATGATGTCGCTGATTCGGACAGGGCGAATTATATGCACCGCGTGCGTTTTGGCGCAACATTCGGACTCTTGCCTTATATCGGAATTGTCGGCGGAATTTCGGCGAATGTCGTCACGGAAGGCAGCGAGTCTCAGGTTTACGATGCTCCTAAGGGCGATTATCATGCGGAGTGGCATATCGCCGGGCGCGATGTGCGGGTATGGCCGGGTCTCTACAGTGGAATTGTTATCGGAAGGTTCTGACTTCAAATGAAATACATGTAAGCGCTTTCGTTTTCGTCATCCTTGCACAGCATCGTCTCGAGCGTGAGCGAATTGAGCGTATCGTGTATGGTCTTGTCTAATTTGTTATAAACCGCTGCCCGCAGACAACGCTGCAGCGGCGTTTCTTTTTCTCCGGGGAGCGGAGGATCCACGACGGAAAGGTCCCCTTCGAGCGCATTGAGAACTTCGCCGATGCCTATTTCCGCGGGGGTCCGCAGCAGAATGTAACCGCCCGCGGCGCCTTTCACGGAGCGGATGTAGCCAGCGCGTCGCAGGATGACAGCGACCTGTTCCAGATATGGGACAGAGATGTTCTGGCGTCCCGCGATGCTCGCGAGCGTGACGGGGGAGTCTTTCCCCTGCGCCGCCATGTCAAGTAAAAGGCGGATTCCGTAGCGTCCGCGCGTTGAAATCTTCATAGTGCGGCCTCG
Organism: Fibrobacteraceae bacterium; assembly: GCA_041667365.1. Taxonomy (GTDB): domain Bacteria; phylum Fibrobacterota; class Fibrobacteria; order Fibrobacterales; family Fibrobacteraceae; genus JBAYFD01. The sequence continues at coordinate 4,788 of JBAYFD010000129.1, forward strand.
CGGGAGAGCGTGTCGTAAGTCTGTTTCAGATCCGAAAGATTTATTCCGTCAATGCAGACCTCGATTTTCTGATCGAGCTTTTTCCAGGTGCGCCGCGCTATACAGGTGCGTTCCTTGGCGCAGGTTCCGCTCTTTTCGACGCAGGGGACGGGGGAAAGCGTCGTCTCCACGGCCCGCAGAATATCGCCCACGGTCGTGTTCATTCCTTTTTTGCCGAGCGTGTAACCGCCCTGGATTCCGCGCGCCCCGGAAATGAGCCCGTGCTTTTTGAGAGGGATGAATAACTGCTCGAGGTATCCGTCGGAAATTTTCGTATGTTCCGCAATGCTGCGCGTGCTTTCACGGCTCCCTGCGGGTTGCAGGGCGAGGTAGAGCAGGGCTTCGAGAGAGTATCTTCCGCGCGTGGATATTTTCATCGGCTTATTCCTAGTTTTTCAGTACAATTATAGGCATTTCGGCACGATTTTGCAAATAACGAGATGCGTCAATGTGATTTTTTGTTGCGCCATTGCGAACGGGGTCGATTTTTGTAATAATGAAAGCTTTGCCATTATGCAAAAAAAGCCCCTGCCGTGAAGGCAAGGGCTTGAATTGAAAGACTTGAATTCATTATGCTCGCGCTGCACGATGCGTCTTGATGTCCGCGACCTTCTTTTTGGCTTTGTGGAATATCGCATTCGGCAGCCAGAAGAATGTCGGGATCAGGTACATCGTAAGAATCCCGGAAACAA
>JBAYFD010000130.1:0-5508 GCA_041667365.1 Fibrobacteraceae bacterium
CTTTGACACGTAAAAAATGGGCGGGACCCCATAGTAAGCGTACAAGATGGACTCGAGCGTATCCAGTTCGAGACACAATTCCTCTCTTGTTTTAACACGGCGGTCATTCCCCGTGAACTCAAGGTCTATCACCGGAGGAAGCATTCCTTTTTCCGGCGGAACTTCCGAAATGAAATTCTGCGCCTGGAGACGTCCGCTCCTGCGGAACGTGAAATAATGATACGCGCCCACGTCCAGGCCCTGCGCCTTCGCGCTGTTCCAGCTCGCCTTGAACTGATGATCTTTGAAATTTTCCCCTTCCGTCGCCTTGATATAAACGAAACGGAACGCCTCCGGATTCACCTTCCGCCAGTCAATCGTTCCCTGATGATGCGAAATATCTATTCCGCGCACAGGGTATTTCGCTTTAGAAGGATGATTAAATTCCACTTCGCCGAAATACAGGAAAAGCAACGCCCCGATAAGCAAGCAGAAGAAAATGAATATACTGACGAGAGCTTTTTTCATCTGCCGGTTCTCCCGTCCTGAAGCGTATAACGACAATGCGGATAATTCGGACATCCCCAGAAAGAGCTTCCATCGCGGCGATTTTCACGCTTCACCAGTTTCACTTCGCAATTCGGGCAACGTGGAGTCACATAATCCGTGCCAGCAAGAAAATCCTCGATTTCCCATTTCTTTTCCGGGGGAAGTCCATCAAGCATCGCCCAGAAGGAATCTCCATCAACGAGACGGATATGATTCTCTTTTGCAAAAGCGATGGCATCCGGCGTAAACGAAGATGTCGTAATTATCATTCCCTTGGTAATTTTTTTAGACGCCATTACTCCATAAAATTCCCGGACAATTTTCACGCTGATTTCACGGCGCTCTCGCTGCTTGCATTGTACAAAGGCATCTTGGCCATTTGAATGCAAAACGATATCGACGCCTCCATCAGCGCCGGCACTTGTCTTTTCCACCTGAATTCCAGGAAGCGCTTTGAAATAGCGGATACAAAGTTGTTCAAACGAAAACCACTCGATGATATTCAGCAGATCCCGCGTTAAATGCGGACCCGCAGGTTGTTCCACACCCATCGCCGTTTCAGCTTCCGGCGCAAGAAGTTCCGCAGAATTCTTTTCATTTACTTTCTCCGCCGTCTTGCGCTGCGAAAGAACCCAGACGAGAAAAATGACTAACGCGATGATAGACAACCAGAAGACAATCCGACCGAAACCGATGAAATAAAAAAGGAGGCAAAGGACGGCGATGCCGCCGAACAAATTCGCGGAACGATTCCGCCGATATCTGTGGCGTGACATTCCCGATACCTCTATTTCAATAACTCGTCCATCATCTTCCTGATGGCGTTTCCGCGGTGGCTCATCGATTTCTTTTCATCGAGCGACATTTGCGCGAATGTGCGTGAATGTCCCTCCGGAACGAACACCGGATCGTACCCGAAGCCGCTTTCGCCAGCAGGGGCGAGCGCGATCGTGCCGCGACATTCGCCTTCAAAGAACCGCGGACGCGTACCGGGGCATTGCAGACAAAGTACGCACACAAAACGCGCACCGCGGTCTTCCGAATTTTCAATATCCTTCAAGAGTTTTTCGTAATTCTTCTTATCGTTCCCATGTTCCCCGGCATAACGCGCCGTATAAATGCCCGGAGCGCCACCGAGGGCGTTCACTTCCAAGCCGGAATCATCGGCAAGGACCATCGCCTCGATGCCCTTGCGCACAAGCCATTCCGAGACAGCGGCAGCCTTAATCTCCGCATTTTCTGCAAAAGTTTTGCCGTTTTCAACGATGTTTTCCGTAAAGCCGACATCAGGGAGCACCTTGAATTCATAGCGTTCCGTGCCCATTCCGTGCGCAAATTCCTTGATCTTCCCGGCATTCCGGGTCGCGAGCACAACTAGCGTCTTATCTTGCGGCATCGGATATCCCCGCATTTCCAGAATCCAGTTCCGCGAGGCGTTTCGCAAGTTCCGGAACGTCCTCGAATTTTTCGTGATATATGGCGCTCATCTTTTTACAGAGGAGTTCCAGTCGTGCACGGGCGGTCTTATCGTCTTCATCCGCACGCAGGGCGCGTATCGCCGCATCCACGGAATCAACGTCCGAAGCCGGAGAATAAGAACTCATGAAATCGCGGAAACGTTCAAAGCCCGCCCTATACCCCAGTTCGTCCTGCACCTGATAAAGCAGGAACGGCACGACCTTCTTATTCAGGAGTTCGTACAAATTTCCCATAAACGTATCCAATGTACCGACGGGCAGAAAATCATCCTCAGTCTTTTTAATGCCGGCATCATCGCCTTCGATCTGCGCCAGGATTTCATTGATATATTCCTGACTCTGCGCCGTCTGCTGTTCGCGGTACTGCGCCTGGTAAAAAATCGGGAGACTCGTGATGCACAGGTGCACCTGACTCATCCCCGTGAATTTCCCGATGTAATAAATATCCGCATTTTCCTTCAAAAGCTGTTCTTCCGATTCCGCGCGGATGATCTTCGCAGGAACAGGGATCACTTCCATATTCGCGAATTCGTCCATTTTTTCGCGGAGCTCGTCAGGGTCGATGCCTTCGGGGAGTTCGCCGCCCTGTTCGTGAATGCGGTCGATGATTTCCGAAATGCCGTCTTTCACGGACGTTCCGAATTTGTTCTGCATAAAGTTCTTGATGGTCTCGTTGCCTTCAAAATCCCCACGCACCACAAGGAGACCGTTATGTACAAGGTCCGCAAAAGGAAAGGAACCGCGGTCCACATTCCCCGCAGGCACTATTTTCGCATAGGCGATGATATGTCCGCACAAACGATCCGGATCACCTTTCTTCTGTTCAATTCCAAGCATTATTTCGCCTGCTTTTCAGGGATGAAGTGGCTTGCGAGAATGCCCGCCGCAAGGGCGACGAACACGACGCAGAGACTCACGAGACTCGATATTTCAACAAAGTCCGCGATGAGCATTTTGATGCCCACGAACGCGAGCACGATCACGAGCGCATTCTTCAAGTAACGGAACTTGCCGAGGAGCGCCGCGAGCGCAAAGTACAGCGAACGGAGTCCGAGAATCGCCATGATGTTCGATGTGAACACAAGGAACGGATCGAGCGTCACCGCAAAAATCGCGGGTATGCTGTCCACGGCAAAAAGGACGTCGGAACTTTCGATGACAATGAGCGCGAGGAATAGCGGCGTCGCGAAATGCTTGCCGTCGATCTTCAAAAAGAAAGCATGTCCCTGCATCTCGTGCGTCACGGGGAGGAACCTTTTAGCGACGCGCAGCACCAGATTCTTCTCCGGGTCGACGTTACCCTCTTCCTTGGTGAACTGCATCTTGAGCGCAGTGAACACGAGGAACGCACCGAACAAATACATGATCCAGTGGAACTGCGAAATAAGCGCCGTGCCGCCGCCGATGAAAATACCGCGCAGAACGAGCGCGCCGAGGATTCCCCAGAAAAGCACGCGGTGCTGATAAAGGCGCGAGACCTTGAAGAAATCAAAGATCGCCGCCATCACAAAAATATTATCCATTGAAAGCGACTTTTCTATCACATAGCCAGTGAGGAACTGCATCGCCGCTTCCGCGCCGGTGACAGCAGCCGCGCCTTTGTGAAGACCGATGCCGAGCCAATGACCATTATAGGCAAAATAAATGAAGACATCAAAAAGAAGCGAAACCCCGATCCAGATTCCGGTCCAGGTGAGCGCTTCCTTGACCTCGATGACGTGATCCTTTTTATGGAACACGCCCAGGTCAAGGGCAAGCATTACAGCGACAAGAGCGAGAAATCCCAACCAGAAAAATATCATCTACGCTCCTGTTTAGTACAATTTTTTCGCATCGGTGAGTTCGCCGCCCTTCTCGTGGAAAAGAACCAGGGAACCGCCGCCATACGTGCGGAAATAATCGGAAAGCTTCTTCACCGTCTTCGCTTCATCGAAACCGATTTCATTGCCCACGTTCTCGCCGATGACGACGCCGAAGTGCGTCGGGGTAGGGACGGCGCGGCCAATGTACGCAGTGAGTTCCTGCGAATTGTTAATGGTCGTCGTAGCGACACGGTTGTCATCAATGTCATTCGGGTTGCGAACGCTCACGAGCATCGGGAACAGGGAATCGCGCACCACCTGGCGGGTGCTCAGGTAAAGCGTATTGCCGACCATAAGGCCGATCGTGTCCTGCTGCATATAGCGGACTTCCACCGTGAAGTCGCACTCGGAGGACATTTCCTTGATTTCCAGGGAAGAGGGGCCGCACGCCGTAAGGGCAAGCGAAAATAGACCCGCGCACAAAATGAAAAGACCTTTTCTCATCTGACGTCTCCTTGAGAATTGAAAATTCTAATCTAGAAAGTTTTTGCAGGCGGCAGGGAGCGGCTTGCGAGAATTCCCAGCGCGCGTTCAATCGTCCCCGGGTCAATTTTGAAAATTTCGCTCAAAACGGCAATCCTGTTTTCTTCGGGAATGCGCGTGAGGCTAGAGCCTTTGGCATCGCGGCGCACAAGATTCCCTTTCTGGTAATAATACTGAACTCCTTTTTCACGATCAAGGCGGTTAAGCACGGGATAAGTCATCATCTCGCGCTCAAAACTTTTGCTCCAGGATTCAAGATACCCGGCCTCGTCCACGCCCGCGAAAGAAAATTCAAAACGGAGTTTCAACTGCTGCCCCGCGCTCCCTGTAAAAAGAGAGATGACCACACCATCAAACGCGATGCGTACAAAGTTCGGGACGAAGGGAAAAAGAACCTCGCCGGTGCCCGCGGTCGGAACGGCGGGGAGCGCCATCGGATCGAAAATCATATAGCCGGGGTCAAAGAAGTATTCTCTGCCCTCGTAATTCAGGCGGAGCGCACTGTGCACGCCTTTTTCCTTGCGCTTATCGCCCAGAAGGAGCCGCGGGGCGAAGCCCATCGTGCGCAGTTTTTGGTACAGATGCCATGTAAGGCTGTAGCAGGTTCCCCCACCCATCCATGCGTCGATTCCGTCTTCGGACGCGGCGTCGAGATGCCGCGCGCCCGTTGCCGAGCCCGCTTCCGCATAGCGGATAATCTTTGTCAAATTCTCGTAAGTCACATTTCCGATGCTTTCGCACAAAGTAACAACCTGCGTCCAGGAAGCATCGGGAACATTCTGCCGGGATGTCAGCATCTTCATTTTCCGATACAGAATTTGGAGAAGATGTTCTGCAGAATGTCTTCGCTCGAAATTTCACCGATGATCGACGCGAGGCTATCGCGCACGCCGCGGAGTTCAAAAGCGATCAGTTCCACCGCAGGGTTCACGTCAATGAGGTGCAGAATGCGTTCCACGCCCGCTTCCGCCTGTTTGAGACACTCGCACTGGCGTTCGCTCGTGACCCAGAATTCCTCGGATTCCGCATGCGGCGGGAACAGCGCCGTGGAAAGCGCCCTGCGGAAAATATCCAGACCCTCGCCCGTTTTAGAGGACACTGCGAAAGTTTTCGCCGGGTCCATGGCGACAGAAATCTCAAAACCTGGCGCAAGGTCC
>JBAYFD010000131.1:0-5499 GCA_041667365.1 Fibrobacteraceae bacterium
GTCACGACGGCGAGCATCGGATGAGGATCGTCTCCGAGGAGGTCCTCGAAAAGCGCGCGGCCGTTTCTCGCAAGGTAATTGCTGATGAACTGCTGACGGTCTTCAATCGTCACATAGTCCAGTTCCACATGGTGCACCGTTTCATGTCCGCGGGACTTCAAGCTTTTCTGGAACGCCCTGAAAAGCTGCCAGACATTCGCATCCGCGAGGGTGTCATCGTCCGACTGCGTCTTTTCAAGACGCCCGCGGTAAAACGCGCCGAAGTTTACCGTTTCTTTTTCCTGAAGTTCCTTCGCCACCTGCTTATAGCGCGCATACTCCATCATCTGGCGGATGAGTTCATCGTGCTCAAAATCCTGTTCCAGAAGATCTTCCGGGCTCTGTTCTTCCTTGGGCAGAAGCTCGCGGACCTTGAGAGCCATGAGGCGGCTCGCCATAAGCAGAAAATCCCCCGCCGCGGAAAGATCCGCCTTGGAGAGATCCTTGATCCAGGCGAGATACTGATCCGTGATTTCCGAGATGGAAATATCCTTGGGGGCGACTTCGTTCTTTTGTACTAAATACAGGAGGAGATCCAGCGGACCTTCAAAGGCGCCGATATGGACTTCGTAGCTTTCCTGTACATCCGTGGTCATCATTCCACCGTTACGCTTTTCGCGAGATTCCGGGGCTGGTCCACGTCATTGCCGCGCAAAACGGCGATGTGATAAGCGAGAAGCTGGAGCGGAATGACTGTGATGAGGGGCATGAGCATCGGGAGCGTCTGCGGAACGCGGATGATGTAGTCCGCGAACGGGTCGAGGAGGGTGCAGTCCTCCGTGGTGACCGCGATGATGCGGCCCCCGCGTGCCTTGATTTCGCGGACGTTCGAGAGCACCTTGTCGAAGAGCACGTCCTTCGGGGCGACGATCACGACGGGCATGTTCGCGTCGATGAGCGCGATGGGTCCGTGCTTCATCTCCGCGGCAGGGTAGCCCTCCGCGTGGATGTAGCTGATTTCCTTGAGCTTGAGCGCGCCTTCCATCGCGACAGGATAGTTGTAATGACGGCCGAGGTAGAGGAAGTTGTTCGCCTTCACGAACTGGGCGGCGATGTCACGGATGGAGTCAGAGAGTTTCAATGTTTCCGCGACGAGGTCCGGGACTTTCGAGATGGCGTCCACGACATCAACGCCTTCCTCGAACGAGACCCGGCGCTGGCGCCCGAGAAGGAGCGCCGTCATCGCGAGGACCGCGACCTGCGAGGTGAATGCTTTGGTGCTCGCGACGCCTATCTCCGGACCCGCATGCAGGTACACGCCGCCGTCCGAGGCGCGGGCGATGGAAGAGCCCACCGCGTTGCAGATGCTGAGGACCGTGGCGCCCTTGTTGTGCGCCTCCTTGAGAGCCGCGAGGGTGTCCGCCGTCTCGCCCGACTGCGAGATGGTGAGCACGAGCGTGCCCGGGTCGATGATCGGATTCCGGTAGCGGAATTCGGAAGCATACTCCACTTCCACCGGGATCCCGGCGAGTTCCTCGATCATGTATTCGCCGACCATGCCCGCGTAGTAACTTGTTCCGCACGCCGTGATGATGATGCGGCGGATTCCGCGGAGTTCCTTGATGTTGGAGTCAAGTCCCGAGAGTTTCGCGGAGCCTTCCGAGGCGAGTAGACGGCCGCGGAGCGTGTTCCGCAGGGATTCCGGCTGTTCGAAGATTTCCTTGAGCATGAAGTGCGGGAAGCCGCCCTTCGCGACTGCATCCATGTCGAATTCCACACTGCGGATGTCGCGCTGCACCGTCTGGCTGTTCAGATTCACGATTTCATAGCTGCCGCGCTTAGCGACGACGACGTCGTTGTCATCGAGGTAGACGACCTTCTGCGTGTAGTTCACTATCGCGGACACGTCGCTCGCGAGAAAGTATTGCCCACCCTCGCCGATGCCGAGCACGAGCGGACTTCCGCGGCGCGCGCCGATGATCTCGCCCGGGGCTTCCGAGCAGAGGATCGCGAGGCCGAACGCGCCCTCGAGCATTCCGAGGGTCTGGAGCACGGCCTGCCTGAAGTCGCCCTTGTAGAGCTTCGCGAGGAGGTGCGCGATGACTTCCGTGTCCGTCTCGGACTTGAACTTCACGCCCTCACTCTGAAGTCTCGCCTTGAGCACAGCGTAATTCTCGATGATACCGTTGTGCACCACGGCGAACTTGCCGTCGTAGCTCACGTGCGGGTGCGCGTTCTCCACCGTCGGGGCGCCGTGCGTCGCCCAGCGCGTGTGCGCGATGCCCACGGTCCCGGGGAAGTCATGCCCCTTGAGCTTTTCCACGAGCGCGGAGATCTTCCCCGACGCGCGTTCCACGGAGATTTTCCCTGCGTTCAGTATGGCGACGCCCGCGCTGTCATAGCCGCGGTATTCAAGGCACTTCAGCCCGTTCATCAAAATGGGGAGCGCCTGTTCTTTTCCGATGTAGCCTACGATTCCGCACATAATCAATGCTCCCTTAAAATCAAATGTGTTTTTCAACGCGGGCGCAGAGTTCTTCTGCTTCCGTTTCCGTCGGGGCTTCCGAAATCACGCGGATCACGGGTTCCGTATTCGAGGAGCGCACATGCACCCAACTCTTGCCTTTGCCGAGCCAGAGACCGTCACGCGTATCCGCATTCCAATCCTTGAAATCCCCGCGGACGGATTCAAGAATTTCCGCGACGGGCTTTTTGCCGAGCGCGAATTTCTTCTTGGGCATCACGTAGCGCGGGTTCTCCGCGACATACTTTTCCGGACCGCCGTCATGGTGCGCCATCCAAGTGAGCACGAGCGCCGCAGCGACCAGGGAATCACGTCCGTAATGGAGCGCCGGGAGAATCACGCCGCCGTTGCCTTCGCCGCCGATGATACATTTGTTCTGCACCATCTGCAGACTCACGTTGATTTCGCCGACTTTCGCGCGGGAAAATTCCACGCCATATTTTTCAGCGACATCTTCATTCATCCGCGACGTGGAAAGATTCACGCACACGGAGCCTTTCTTTTGCGAAAGGACCTCGTCCGCGGAAATCGCGAGCGTGTATTCTTCGCCGATGGCCTTGCCCGTGCCGTCCACAATCGCGCAGCGGTCCGCATCGGGATCCACCGCAAAGCCGACCGCGCAGCCGTTCTTCTTTACGGCGGCCTGCAGATCGCCGAGGTTCTGCGGGAGCGGTTCCGGTCCGCGCGGGAACGTTCCGTCCGGTTCGCAGTGCACGCGCACCACCGTGCAGCCGAGCTTTTCCAGAAGGCGCGGAACGATATACGAACCGGCGCCGTTCACGGCATCCACGGCGACTTTGAATTTCGCTTTGCGGATAGCCGCGGCATCCACGAACGGAATGGCAATGGTGCCGTCGATATGGATTCCGTCGGAATCCTCGAGCTTTTCATAAGCGCCCATTCCCTTGTAATCCGGGTATTTGAACGCGTCCGCATCCGCGAGTGCGAAAAGTTTTTTCACATCATCCGGGCCGAGAAACATTCCCTTCGCATTCAGAAACTTGAGCGCGTTCCATTCCAGCGGATTGTGGCTCGCCGTAATGATGATGCCGCCGTCCGCCTTGCAATGTTCAACGAAGAGTTCCGTGCTGGGTGTCGTCGCGAGCCCCGCATCCGTGACCTTCACGCCGCAGAGCCGGCAGAAGCCGGAAACGAAGGAAGCGATCTGATCGCCGGTGGGGCGGCTGTCGCGGCCGATGACGATATGGCGCGCTCCCGTCACTTCAAGGAATGCTTTCACATGAGAAATTATCACCTGCGGAGTGAGCGTATCACCCACGATGCCGCGGATGCCGGAAATGGAACGCATAAGAACGGACATATAGCTAGCCTCGGTAAAAGCTCTGGAATCGCTCCCCAAAATAGAAAAATGCCGATTTACAGAGTTCCGTGAGGCCCACGGACCGAGGGCGTTCCTAGGATGATATTGAGCTTGCGGAGCGCGGCATCGCTCAGAATCACATTTTCATGGGCGACGAACACGAGCGCGTTCCATTGCAAATCCTGTGGGAGCCGCACGGCGTCCTTCTCGCTCATCACGACGGGAGAACCGGTCGCGATGATCCGCGCCGCCTCTTTCGCAAATTTCCGGGAATGATCCCGGAAAAAGATTTCACGGACGACGGATATACCGAAGTTTTTCACATCCAGCGCAAACCGTGAGGGATCACCGAGGCCACACATCAGCGTCACCGGAGTTTCCGGCGAAGCGCCGAATGCGTTGCGCACCGTGGAAAGGGAAAAGCACACATCCGGATCCTTGAATGCACTGCCACATGTTAAGTACAAATTAACGTCCGGGTGATCTTTCAAAAGACTGCGGCAGCGGCCCGCAGGGACAAGGTCCATGAACGTTTCCGCAGGCGCGCCCCAGTCCATACAAATTATTTTCGCGCCCGCGAGCCTGGAATCTTCAAAGCCGTCATCGCAGAGAATGACATCGTAGCGCCCGTCAAGCCGGTGTGCGAGCCTGGCCCGGTTCGTCGTCGAAAAGGCGTCCACCTGCGGCAAATGTTCTTTAAGAAGAAGAACCTCATCCCATGCTGCGCCGTGGCAAAGGAGCGCGACCGATTTCCCCCGCAATGTGATTTCCCGCGCAAGCCATTCGCAGAGAGGGGTTTTACCTGCCCCGCCCGCTAAACAAGAACCGACGACGACGAGATCCGAGAAAGCAGGCGCGCGACCCGGTCGCAGAAAGAACCGGCGATGAACTAGATAGGCAAGCCTGTATAAAAGGCTGATGAACGGAGAAAATCGCATCGCGCTAAAAGTACAAACTTCAAATAAAACGCAGAGCCGGTGCGCCGCTTTTTTGTATTTTATTCCACACTATGTGGATCGCTTTCGCCCTCGCATCCGCGGCATTCGCGGCACTCACTTCCATCCTTGCTAAAATCGGCATCGAAGGCGTCAATTCCAACCTCGCGACAGCCATCCGCACCGCAGTCGTGCTCATTCTCGCCTGGGGAATCGTCTTTATGACCGGCGCTTACCGCGGCGTCTCGCACATTGCGCAGCGTTCCTGGGTATTCCTCATTCTCTCCGGAATAGCGACGGGGCTTTCCTGGCTGTGCTACTTCAAAGCGCTTCAGATCGGCGACGTAAGCAAAGTCGCGCCCATCGACAAATTCAGCATCGTCCTCACGATGATCCTCGCATTCGCGGTTCTCGGCGAGCCCATCACAGCGAAGGTTCTCGTTGGCGCTGGCCTCATCACCGCGGGCACAGTTGTGCTCATTCTCTGACAAACGACGAGCGCGGGGCGTTTCGTCTGATCCTTCATCTCAATGGAACTGTGGCTCTGCCTGTTTATCCAGTCAAGGTCAGCCTCGGTGTTCGATTTCGTACAAATACGCGACAAGTTTCTTTGAAATAATGGTTCCTTGTCCCTTCAATATACGACAACAAAAAAGCACCCGCAAAAGCAGGTGCCTGAATCAATCTTGTCCGCAATTCATTTCAGAAGCGGGTGCGGCAATGGGGAGCGCACCGCCGCA
>JBAYFD010000132.1:0-5456 GCA_041667365.1 Fibrobacteraceae bacterium
ATCCAGCCCATCGCTATGTAGATGAGCGTGGAGAGGAGTTTGAGCTTGCCTGCGGAAAGAATCTTGAAAAGGATGCCGAGAATGGCGAGACCCCAGAGAATTGAAAGCAGCGCGATTCCGAAGCCGTTCAGGAGGTAGATGAGCAGGAACGGCGTGTAGGTGCCGGCGATGAGGAAGTAGATGGAGATATGGTCGCACACTTTGAGCATGCGCTTCGCCGTGGGGTGCTGTACCGCGTGGTAGAGCGTGCTGAACACGAAGAGCATCGTGAAGCTGAAGGCGTACACGGCGGCACCCACGATTGCAGGCACGTTATTTACCCTTGTGGAAATGGCCGTGATGAGCGGAATGCTCGCGACGGCGAACAGGATGCCGAATCCGTGGATGAGCGCGTTTGCGAGTTCGATGCGGAGCGCCTTTTCGGGGGATATGCGGGGAGCGGGTTTCTGTGTTTTGAACATATCCCGGGAATATATAAAAGTTCGTCCCCGTTTCCACAAATCCGCGCATTTAGATTAAATTTTACCACGTTTAAGACCATTTCTAAAAAGGACTGATTCAGATGCTTGATAATATGCCCGGCAAATTTGACGACGACGACGACCTCGAAGACATAAAGGAAGGAAAAGGCGAAGACGCCCCCAACGAGGATAACCTCGAAAGTGCAATGCAGGTGCGCGATTACAGCAACCGCCGCGTGCTTGTGTGGGAACCGGACGAACTCCACCGCAAGGCCGCGGTAGAAGTGCTCACGACGCTCCTCACCGGCGCATTCGTGCAGGGACTCGCTTCCGAAGCGGACGCTCTCGCCGCTCTCGATAAGGACACCTGGGACACGTTCGTCGTCGACTTTTACACGGAAGGTGTTTCCGCGAGCGATTTCGTGAAGCGCGTGAACAATATGCCGAACGCGATCCTCGTCGCGCTCTCCCTCGCGAACTTCACGCTCCCCGAGGAACGCAACCGCTTCAAGCTCGAACCGCTCCGCAAACTTTTCGACATTGAAAAGATCCAGCCCGCGGACGGCCTTGATGGCGTCCCCGCGGATGAAGAAGACGCCGCCGCGGACGATGCCGGCGATTCCAAGTCGTAAGCCATGGCAGATTTCGCATCATCCGTGTCGCTCCGGAATGTGACCAAAGTCTTTCCGGGTGCGTCCGAAGCGGTGAACTCCCTTTCGCTCGATATCCGCAAGGGGGAGTTCCTCGTGCTCGTCGGTCCTTCTGGCTGCGGCAAGTCCACCATGCTCCGGCTCATCGCGGGGCTGGATACTCCGACTTCCGGCGAGATCCTCGTCGGCGATAAACGCGCCACGGAACTGGATCCCCGGGACCGCGATATCGCGATGGTGTTCCAGACGCTCGCGCTTTATCCGCACATGACCGTCCGCGAAAACCTGGAATTCGGGCTCAAGCTCGGCGGGCGCTGCCCGGCGGGCGAAATCCGCGAACGTGTCCGCGAAACCGCGGAAATCCTGGACTTGCAGCCGATCCTTGACCGCAAACCCAAACATCTTTCCGGGGGTCAGCGCCAGCGCGTCGCCCTCGGACGCGCCATGGTGCGCAAACCGAAGATTTTCCTTTTTGACGAACCGCTTTCGAACCTGGACGCGCGCATGCGGAACCAGATGCGCGTGGAACTCGGGCGTCTCCATTCCCGGCTGCAGGCGACGATGATTTTCGTGACCCATGATCAGACGGAAGCGATGACGATGGGCGACCGCATCGTGTGCATGAACGGCGGGCGCATCCAGCAGGTCGGGACGCCTATGGAACTTTATGCGCACCCCGCGAATGAATTTGTCGCGGGCTTTATCGGCGTGCCCCCGATGAACATTTTTTCCGCGCAGTGGGGGAACGGCTCCCTGTTCATTGAAAAGGCGGGCCTCTCCATCGCCACGTCCGAGGCGCTCGCCGCCGCGTTCCGCTCCCATTCCCGGCTTTCGCTCGGAATCCGCCCGGAAGACCTTTCTGTGGGCGCGAGTTCCCCGAAATCCATTTCCGCGGTGGTCGAGGTGATCGAATCCCTCGGTTCGGAAACCCTAGTCTATACGCAGAGCGGAGACCTTTCGCTCGTCGTGCGCGTCCCTGCGGCTTCGCATTACGAGGTCGGCGAAAAACTGTTCCTGTCGATGAACGAAGAAAAAATTCATCTCTTCGACATTTCGACGGGGGAGTGCTTCCATTGAGAATCCGCGCGCTACCGGGATTTCTCCTGTGCGCGTTCTTTGCGCTCTTCCTATGCGCTTCGTGCGGCGATAACGAAGAAAACAAGCACAGACGGGTGCTTCAGCTGTGGATAATGCCGAACAGTCAGGATCCCATTCCTGATATGCAGATGATTCTGTACAACTTTGAACTGGAAAACCCGGGGCTCGAAGTGAACGTGACACTTCTCGACTGGAATTCCGCGTGGTCGCGCATCACGATGGCGGCGACTACGGGGAGCGCCCCGGACGTTGTACAAATGCCTACGAGCTGGGCCGCGGCGGTCACCCGCATGGGCGCTCTCGCCTCCCTCGATTCCCTTTTGAATGTTTCCGGCGGGGATTCCGCGTTCGTCGATCCCCTGATGCACGTTGCGCGCCCGCTCGGCTCCGACAGCGTGACTTCCATTCCCTGGTTTGTGGATGTGCGCCCCCTGTATTACCGGAGGGACGTGCTCGCCCGCATCGGCGTGAATCCGGCGTCGATCGTTACGTGGAATGACTTCATCAATGTGCTCCAGAAAATTCAGCAGGCGCATCTTGTAATTGAGGGCGTTCCCGTGGAACCGATCGGCTTCGCGGGCAAGCAGGACTGGAACATCGTGCATGACTTCGCTCCGTGGATCTGGGGCGCGGGCGGCGATATCCTGAACGAGCAGGGCACTAAAAGCCGGATCGCGGATTCCGCGTCCATCGCCGGAATGCTCTTTTATCTGCACCTCGTGCGCGATGGTTACAACAGCCGTCACAACCTGACGAAGAACCCGGCTCAGCTCAGCGCGGATTTCGATGAAGGCCATTTCGCATTCTGGTTTGATGCGACGAACAAGACCGTTTACTTCGATAGCCCGCGGTTCCTGGGCGGTCAGGGCAAGGGCATCACGGCCCGCAATTATTCCTGCATGCTTCCGCCGTACTCCGTTTCGGGCAGGAAGGCGATCTACTTCGCCGGAGGCTCGAACCTTTCCGTGTTCAAGTTTACGAAGCACCGCCGCGAAGCGGAGGCTTTGGTGCGCTACCTCACGGCCCGGGCAGATGTCCAGCTCGAGGAATCCCGCCTTTCCGGGTTCATGCCCGCGCTCCGTGCCGCTTATGAATATCCGTTTTTCAAGGAAGACGAAAAGCGCTCCGTTTTTGAAGCGATGGTCTCTCATGCGAAAACGTACCCGGCGGTGGATTACTGGGGCGAAATAGAAACGGAAATTCTTCTCCGGCGTTTCGGTAATTTGTTCGACATCATCACCTCGTCTCCGCAGGACGTGTGGCCGGAACAGGCGCTCGTGAATGAGATCAGGATGACGGACCAGGAATTGAACAAATACATCCAGCGGGAACTCGGAGGCGCCAGATGAAGCATCTCGCGCCGTTCCTGCTCCCTGCGGGCCTATTTCTCGTCATCTGTTTCCTATTCCCGCTTCTGCTCGGCATCGGCGTAAGTTTCTTTTCGCTGGACAAGTCCACGCTCGAGTTCTCCTTCGGCGCTCCGTTCTGCGGACTTTCCAATTATCAAGCGATCTTTTCCGCGGGTTCGAGCTATATGGACGGGCTCCTGGACGCGCTTGAAAATACGGTAATGTACACGATATGCGTGAGCGTCGGCAGCATCGGACTCGGGCTCGGCGGCGCCCTTCTCGTGATGAAGAATTTCCGCGGAGCGCGGATAGTGCGACCGCTCCTTCTGCTTTCGTGGGTCGTGCCGAGCTATGTCGTCGGCATTCTCTGGGGATTCATGTGGCAGCAGGATGACGGCATCATCAATACGGTCCTCTTCGATTTTTTGCACTGGGACGTCATATCGAAACAGTTCGGCGTCGTCTGGAGCTATTCCGCGACTGGGGAACTTGTCAAGCCGCTCTGGCTCACCGGACAGAACACCATCTGGGCGATCATCATTCCTACGATCTGGCGCAACTGGCCTTTCTGCATGATGATGTTCCTCGCCGGGCTCACGTCCATTCCGGGCGAAATCTACGAGGCCTCGGCGATGGACGGCGCTTCGCCCCGCGATCAGTTTTTCCGCATAACGCTCCCGCTCCTGAAGCCCGTGTTCGCGCTCATCGTGCTGCAAAACATCATTCTCAACGTGTTCAGTTTCAACATCGTCGCGATGATGTTCGGAAACGGCTCCGGGTTCCCCGGAAAATACGGTGATCTACTGATGACGTTCCTGTACCGCACGACGTTCCAGACGTGGAACCTGGGCATCGGCGCCGCTCTCTCCACGGTATTCATGGGAATGATGCTTGCGGTGGTGTTCCTTTGGTACGGCTCGTTCTGGAAGGAGTACAACGATGGTTAAGTTCATCGCCTGGGCCTTCGCCATATTGAACGCGCTTCCCATTCTGTGGATGCTGTGGAGTTCGCTCATGGGGAACAACGAACTTATGCAGGGCCGTGTATTTCCGTCGCCGTACCGCTCCGACGTCTCGTTTTTTGAACCGGTGAACGGCAGGGGACTTGTCGCGGGCACGCTTCACGGACAGGTGTATTTCTTCCCTTCCGGCGGATTAGAGAACGCGCCGCGCAAAAGTATCGACCTCTCCGCGGTCTCCGTGAGCTATACCGTCCGCAAGTCCAGGTATCTTTATGCGCTTTCCCCGGACGAAGGCCTTTTGCGTGTGGATCTCGAAACGCAGAAGGTCGATGCGCAGTGGGACTGGCCTGTTTTTGAAAAATCGTTCACAGGCACGGAATTCACGGACTTTTTGTTTGTGAGCAATCAGATCCCGCAATCCGAGTTCCGCCGCCTCGCCGATATCCTCAATACCGCGCCGCTCCTTTCGAATGGAAATAGCGGCACACTTGCCGATGCCATCCATGCCATGTTTCCCGGGGATTCCTCGATCATCGATGCACTCAATTATATTCTCAGGTCGCCCAGGGACCTTTCGCATATCCTGCAGATCTGGTCGCAGGAAAAGAACTGGGTGAATCCACTCATTCCGGAACTTTTTGCGTATAAAGTAAGGACCGAGCGGCAGAACCGCGAACTTTTCCGCTGGTGCCTTGCGGAGCGCTTTCCCCATGAACTCACCCGCTTCCGGCAGGTCCGCTGGCGCACGCCCTGGGTGGACCGCATTCCGGCGAGCGATCACGGCGTGTCCATCGCAAGCGTGGGCAAGTATCTGTGCATCGGCGTCTGGTGGAACGCCTTTCCCGGAATCGCGATCTTTGATCCGTCGCATCCGGAGAATATACGCTGGGTGACCGTGCATCAGGGGCTCCCGACGTCCTCCATTCAGGATATCCG
>JBAYFD010000133.1:0-5454 GCA_041667365.1 Fibrobacteraceae bacterium
ATGACTGTAGACATAGATGTACCTCGTTAAAAAATTTACGGCGCAAAATATAGCAATACTCCGTTGTATGTAAAGGGCGGCATATCAAAAAAATGCCGTCATTTAAGTACAAATTTCTGCCGTTCGCCCGCAAATCGTTGCCTTTCAAGGGCTTGCGGTGTCGCTTTTAAAATGAAAAAAGGACCGTCTGCGGCGGTCCGGAATGATTTTCGGGGTGTTCAGCGCTTCTTTTTCTTCTTCGGGGGCGTGTAGTTCGAGCCGATCGCCGCGCCGCCGTTCTGTTTTTTAGCGAACGAGCCGATCTTCTGGAACATCGACTTCATGTCGTCGAACTGCTTGAGGACCTTGTTCACGCGGGCGACGTCCGTGCCGGAACCCGCGGCGATGCGCTTTCTGCGGCTCGAATCAATCGAGGAAGGCTTCTTGCGTTCGCGCTGCGTCATCGAACTCAGCACCGCTTCCACGTAGACCATTTCCTTTTCGTCGATCTGGTCGAGCGGGAGCTTGTTCAGTCCCGGGATGAGGGCGAGGATGTCCTTGATGCGGCCGAGCTTCTTGATCGTGCGGAGCTGGGAAAGGAAGTCATTCAGGTCGAACGTGTTGTTGAATATTTTCTTCTTGAGGTCTTTCGCGTCGCGTTCGTCGATCACCGCCTGCGCTTTTTCGACGAGGCTCACCACGTCGCCCATGCCGAGGATCCGGCTCGCCATGCGGTCCGGGTGGAACAGGTCGATGTCCGGGAGTTTTTCGCCCACGCCCACGAAGCAGATGGGGACGCCCGTGATTTTTTTGATGGAGAGAGCCGCGCCGCCGCGCGTGTCGCCGTCGAGCTTGGAAAGGCAGACGCCCGTGAACTGGAGCCGTTTGTAGAACGTTTCCGCGACGTTCACCGCTTCCTGGCCGATCATTGCATCCGCGACGAACAGAATTTCGTCCGGGTGCACCGCGTCGCGCGCGCTTTCGAGTTCCTGCATCAGCGTATCGTCTATCTGCAGGCGGCCTGCGGTATCGTAGATGACGAGGTCGAAGCCGTTGTCCTGCGCATATTTGTAGCCGTGCCTGATGATTTCGACCGCGTTTCCCTGGCCTTCTTCGAAGACGGGGACGCCGATGGATTTTCCGAGGACCTGGAGCTGCTTGATTGCGGCGGGGCGGTACACGTCCGCGGCGACGAGGAGGGGCTTCCTCTTGCGCTTGTTCCGGAGGTATAGCGCGAGCTTGCCCGCGAACGTCGTCTTGCCCGAACCCTGGAGGCCGACCATCATGATTCCCACGGGAGGCTTGCCTTCGAGGGAAAGTTCCTTGGTTTCGCCGCCCATCACCTGCACGAGTTCGTCGTGGATGATCTTTACAATCTGCTGCCCCGGGGTGACGCTCGTGAGAACTTCCGCGCCGAGCGCCTTTTCCTTGACGGCTTTTACAAAGTCGCGGGTGACGGCGAAGTTCACGTCGGCTTCGAGGAAGGCGCGGCGCACTTCGCGGAGGGATTCGGCGACGTTTTCTTCGGTGAGCTTGCCCTGCCCGCGGAGGTTCTTCAATGTGGATTCAAGAGCGTCAGTCAGTTGTGAAAACATAATGGTCTGTCGTTATAAAGGTTGTATGTAATAGTGACTATGAATTTTTAGAAAGAAGCAAGCCCGCTTTCTCCGTGCATTTCAAGTTCAGTGCGGCGGCGGATCACCATTTCGTTGTAGAGGTCCGTGAGGCAATCCTCGATGCTGATCATCGGCTTCCAGCCGAGGTTCATGATCTTTTCCGGGTCGCCGATGAGGAGCGGAATGTCGTTCGTGCGTTCGAGGCTCGGGTCTACGCGGAAATCGACGCTTACGTCGGCGATGTCCACGAGGTATTCGACGAGTTCGCGGAACGTGTAGGATTTTCCGCTGCAGATGTTGTAGGTCTCGCCCGATTCGCAGGTGTTGAGCACCTGGATGAGTCCGCGGGCGACGTCCCGCACATCCACGATGTCGCGGCTGATGTCGAGGTTTCCCGTGAAAAGTACAGGCTCCGTGCCGTACTTCTTAATTTGTACAAGCTGGCAGGTGATGGAGGGAATCGCGAAACGGCGGCTGTGATGCGGCCCCGTAAAATGGAACGGGCGCACTGTCACGATGTGAAGCCCGTAGGCGTTCCGGAACTGATTTCCGAGGAGTTCCATGCAGGCTTTGGAAGTCGCATAAGGCGTCACCGGGTTCGGAAGGTCTGTTTCCTTATGGCGCGTGGTGAGGAGCGCGTCGCTCCGTCCGTAGATTTCGCTCGAACTCAAAAGAAGAATCTTCGCATCGGGAGCCGCTTCGCGGACTGCTTCGAGCAGGTTTTGCGTGCCGAGCAGGTTCGTGCTCAGCGTTTCGAAGGGCTTCTTGTAAGAGATGCCGACGGAGGACTGGCTTGCGAGGTGGTAGATGTGCGTGGGTTTCGCGGACTGCACCATCGCGAGGACTTCCTTGAAATTCAGAAGGTTCCCCGTATGGTATTCCACGTCTGGAACTTTTTGCCACGGCTGCGGCTGCTCGTCGCTGAAGCTGTGGAGCGCTTCGCCGGAGCGCGTGACTCCGGAAAGAATGTGGAACCCGAGGGCACCTGTGCCGCCCGTTACGAGAATGCTCATAAATTAACTCCGGGTTGAATTGCCTTCCACGCTTCGTTCACAAGGGCTTCGTCGACGGATGCTACCTTTTCGACTTTCCCTATCCGCGTGGGCAGAATGTAAATGCGTTTGTCCTTGTCGTTCTTTTTATCGATGCCCATTGCTTCCCATGCAGCAGTTACGTCCACGGGAGTCGTCTTCGGAAATCCGAGCGCATCGAGGAGGGCGTTCTGGCGCGCTTCTTCCGCTTCGGTCCAGCGCTTGGTGAGGGTCGAAAGCCGGCCCGCGACGCGCATCCCGAGGCTTACGCCGATGCCGTGCGAAAATTCGTAGTGATTCAGGTTTTCGATCGCGTGGCCGAACGTGTGCCCGTAATTGAGAATCGCGCGGAGGCCCGTTTCCTTTTCGTCAATGCCGACGACTTCTGCCTTGATTTCACAGCTTCTGTGGATGAGGCGCGTCAGGACCTGCACGTCCTGCGCCTTGATCTTTTCCACGTTCTCTTCCATGTAGCGGAAGAACTCTTCATCGTAAATGACACCGTACTTGACGATTTCCGCGAGGCCCGCGAGATATTCCTGCGGGGGGAGCGTACGGAGCGCGTTCAGGTCGCAGACGACGGCCTTCGGCTGATAGAATGCGCCGATCATGTTCTTGCCTTCGGGGTGGTTCACCGCCACCTTGCCGCCCACGGAACTGTCCACCATGCTGAGGAGCGTCGTCGGAATCTGTATGAACGGGACGCCGCGCTGGTAGGTCGCCGCCCCGAACCCCGCCATGTCGCCCACGACGCCGCCGCTGAACTGGAGGAGGCAGCTCTTGCGCGTGTAGTGCCTGCGGAGCATGAACGTATAAAGTTGGTTTAAACTCGCGAGCGTTTTGCTTGTTTCGCCCGCGCGGAACTTGAACACCGGCGCGTTTCCCGTCTGTGCGCGGAGCTGCGAAATAGCCTGCGTCTGCGTCTTCGCAATTGTCGTGTCCGTGCAGATGAGGAACGAATGCGAACGGAGAAGCCTGAGCCCTTCGAGGAGCCCTTCGATATTCGGAATGAGATTCTGCCCGATGAAAATCGGGTATGTCTCTCCGGAGGATGTCGTGACCTGCACGGCGTGCGATTCCCAGAACTTGAGAATCGAGAGCACGCGGAATACGACGCGGTCTTCGGAATAGGCGTTGGAACTTTCAACGCTGAAGTCTGCGCAGGAGTAATATTTTTCTCGTTCCGCGAGCATCGTGCGAATTTTTTCAAGACGTTCTTCGGGTGAAAGTCCGGCCATCAGCGGGCGTGTGTTCTTGCGGCCGATGCGCTCGGAGAGCGTTTCCGGCGTGGCCCACAGGCGGACGAGAATTCCTGTTTTGCGGATGAGCGCGAGGTTTTCCGGCTGCGTGAGCGTTCCGCCGCCGAGGGCGACCACGCGCGGGTTCGTGTCCGCGGCGATTTCCGCGATGGCGTCGCGTTCCATTTTGCGGAAGACGTCCTCGCCGTCCTGAGCGAAGATGTCGGAGACCGTTTTGCCGGCGCGTTCCGCGATGAGCGCGTCCGTGTCGACGAATGTCCGCCCGAGTTTCTCCGCGACTGCGCGGCCTATGCGGCTTTTGCCGCTAGCCATAAAGCCTGTGAAGTAGATCGTCTGCGAAGAATTCTTCGTCACCTTATGCCTCCATCCCGAGCGCTTTTTTCATAACGGAAACATCTGCGGTTTTACCCGGGAACCAGAACTCAAAACTTTTCGCCCCCTGGTACACGAGCATCGCGCTTCCGCCGAGGGTCTTGCAGCCTGCGGCTTTCGCTTCGCGCATGAGTTTCGTTTCCGCGGGGGCGTAGATGATGTCGTAAACGAAATGGCGGGGGAGCAGAACGTCTTTCGGGAGCGGACTAGCGTCTTCATCCGGGGTCATTCCCACGGAAGTCGCGTTCAGGATGATGTCCACGCCGGCGATGCGCTGGAATTCGGCAAAGAGGAATACCTTGGGCGCGGATGTTCCGGGGAAGGCGCCGCGAAGCGCTTCGGAAAGCGCTTCGCCCTTGCTCCTGTCGCGGCATACGATCGCAAGGCGCGCGCCGCGTTCGAGAAGCGAGAATGCGATGGCGCGCGCGGCGCCGCCGTTCCCGAGAAGCGCGACGAGCTTGCCTTGCACGTCCACGCCAGCTTCTTTCAGGTTCAGGAGCGCACCGTAAGGGTCCGTCGTCGTTCCGCAGAGCGTGCCTCCGATGACTCCGTCTTTCCAGTAAAGCGTGTTCACGCTTCCCGTGAATCTCGCGACGGGAGAGAGCTCGTCGAGAAATTCACCGACGCGTTCCTTGAAGGGAATGGTGACGTTTGCGCCGAGGAATCCCATGGCGCGGAAACCTTTGACGGCATCCCCGATCTTGTCAATTCCGGGGCGCAGCGGAACGTAGGCTGCGTTGATGCCCAGATACGCGAAGTTCGCGTTGTGCATCCGCGGAGACTTGCTGTGTTCCACGGGATTGCCGAAAATGGCGAGCAGTTTTGTTTTGCCGTCGATGGATGACATATAGGACAAAAATAAATAATCCGCTCCCGACCGTCGGGGAATGCGGAACGATTTTACCCCCCGGGGCGAATTAAGCGGATGTCCGCGGCGGACGCTGCGCTTTGTTTTCCGGAGACTTGCGCGAAGTCGCCTTCCCTTTTCTAGATTGGGATCATCTGATTTTTCAGGAGATCCGCTATGAATTTCTTTTTCCCTGCATCGGTTGCTTTTACCGCGGTTGCTTTGGCTGCCTGAGGCAGGGGCGATCCGGATACTGTGAACGCTGGCGGAGTCGGATGGATGACGGTCAGCGTGATTGAAAAGCAGGGCAGCTCCTGATGCCTGGATAGTAATGAGGAAAATTGTGAAAA
>JBAYFD010000134.1:0-5396 GCA_041667365.1 Fibrobacteraceae bacterium
GCGAGCACCAAGCTCGAAAAGGTGAGCGCAGGCGATCCGGCCTTCAAGGATTCGGAAACGCAGGTGATGGAACATTTGAACAAGCTCCTGAGCCTCAAGGGCCACAGCTCCGTTACGGAAATCCACCGCGAACTCGGCCACATCATGTGGGAGAACGTGGGCATGGGCCGCAACAAGGCCGGCCTCGAAAAGGCGCTCAAGCTCATTCCGGAACTCCGTGCACGGTTCTGGGAAGATGCGAACGTGCTCGGCACGGAAGACTCCTTCAACCAGAGTCTCGTCACTGCCGGCCGCGTCGCGGACTTCCTCGAATTTGCGGAGCTCCTCGCGACGGACGCCCTTCACCGCGAAGAATCCTGCGGCGGTCATTTCCGTGAGGAAAGCCAGACTGCCGAAGGCGAAGCGAAGCGCGATGACGAGCACTTCTGTTACGTGGGTGCCTGGGAGTACAAGGGCGGAAATGAAAAGCCCGAACTTTCCAAGGAACCCCTGACATTTGAAAACGTTCACCTTGCGACCCGGAGCTACAAGTAATATGAACTTCACATTGAAAATCTGGCGCCAGAAGGACGCTAAGTCCAAAGGACAGTTTGAAACTGTCAAAATCAGCGGCATCGAAGAAGACATGTCTTTCCTCGAGATGCTCGACATCGTAAACGAACAGCAGATGAGACAGGGCAAGGAAGGCTTCGCCTTCGACCACGATTGCCGCGAAGGCATCTGCGGTATGTGCTCTCTCGTGATCAACGGTATGCCTCACGGCCCGGACAATCACGTCACCACTTGCCAGCTCTTTATGCGCAAGTTCAAGGACGGCGATACGATCGTCGTGGAACCCTGGCGCGCTTCGGCGTTCCCGGTGATCCGCGACTGCGTCGTGAACCGTTCCGCGTTCGACCGCATCATTCAGGCCGGCGGTTTCGTCAGCATCAACACGGGTTCCGCGCCTGATGCCGCTACGATTCCCGTGCCGAAGTCCGATGCTGACAGCGCGTTTGATGCCGCCGCCTGCATTGGCTGCGGTGCCTGCGTCGCCGCGTGCAAGAACTCCTCCGCGATGCTTTTCGTGGCCGCCAAGGTGAGCCACCTGAGCTACCTGCCGCAGGGCAAGGTGGAAGCGAAGAAGCGCGTGCTCGCGATGGTTTCGCAGATGGACAAGGAAGGCTTCGGCAACTGCACGAACCTTTACGAATGCCAGGCTGCGTGCCCGAAGGGCATCACGGTTGATTTCATCGCGAAGATGAACCGCGAATACCTGGTCTCCACGGTATCCTACGCGGAAAAGGTCTTCGGCGAAGAAGACTGATCTGTTCCTTTGTATCATTCAAAATCCCTGTTCTTCGGAACGGGGATTTTTTTATAGATTACAAATTATGGCGGATAATCAACTGATCCCTTTCGGCGGGAAGTCTCCGAAGCTCGGAAAGAACGCATACGTCGCGCCGGGTGCGCGCCTTGTCGGCGACGTCATTCTGGGCGATGATTCCTGTGCGCTTTTTAACGCGGTCATCCGCGCGGACATCGCGCCCGTCGTCATCGGCAGTTCGACGAACATTCAGGATAACGTGACTATACACGTATCTGAAAATCTGGGTGTCACCGTGGGCGATTTCGTGACCATCGGACACAATGCCGTTCTCCATGCCTGCACCGTCGAAGACGGCTCGCTCATCGGCATGGGCGCTATCGTGATGGATGGCGCGCATATCCGCAGGAATACGATTGTCGCCGCGGGGGCTCTCGTCTCTCCCGGCAAGGAATATCCGGAAGCCACGCTCCTCGTGGGCGTTCCTGCGCATGTGAGCCGATCCCTCACTCCGGTTGAAATTTCGGAAATCCGCGCTAATGCGGAAAATTACGTTAAAATAAAAGAACGCCTACGGTATGTATAAATTCACTTTTCTCATCAATCCTATCAGCGGCGGCGGCCAGGGAAAAATCGTCCACCGCTTCGTTCCGGAAATCATGACTTCGATGGGCTTTAAACCGGAAGAATGGAAAAGTGAACTCACTGAAGGAAGCCGCCTGCGGGAGCAGATCCGCGATGCCGCGGCAAATACGGAAACGCTTATCGCCGTGGGTGGCGACGGCACTGTTTCCACCGTGCTTTCCGTGATGCTTGAAACCGATGGATTCTCCAAAGTCAAGGTGGGTCTTATTCCGCTCGGCACGGGTAATGACCTTGCGCGCGTTTTAAATTTGTACGGAAGCTTCGTGAACCGCGGACTCCTTTACCTCGTGCGCCGTCTGGTGATGGCGCGGAGCCGCCCGTTCGACATCTGGCGCGTGAACGGTTCGCGCGTACTCGCCAATTATTTTTCGAGCGGCATAGACGCCCGCGTCGCTCACGATTTCAACAAGGACCGCGCGGAAGGTAAGCTTAAAAGCCAGTCCGTGTGGGGCAACAAGCTCAATTATGTGAAGCATTTTTTCGTCGACCGCAAGCACCGCTTAGGCCCGGCGACGCTGGAATTCACCGATGCATCGGGAAAAATCATCATCCGCGATGTGACCGGATACCGCACGGTCATCGTAGGGAACATCCCGAGCTTCGCATCCGGCGCGAATCCCTTTACCCGCGCGGATATGGCGGACGGCCTCCTCGAAATCGTCTGCGTGCCGAATCTGAATCTGTTCGCCGGCGCGGTTTCCTTAACCGGCTTTCCATTTGTCGGAACTTTGTTCAAAAAGCTGTTTCTCAAAAGCTATCATGCGAAGGAAATCCGCCTGCGTGTGGGCGAAGGAGAATTCCATCAGCTCGACGGCGATGACCTGACGGGCCTCGCGGGCACGGAAGTGCATATCGAGTATGGCTGTCAGGTGCAGATGCTCACGCTGGAGCCGCGGTCGTGAAACCCGTGCGCCTTTCCTCTGCCGCTGCATTTTTGCAGGGAACGCCGGAAACGCGCGGTGATGTCCCGGACTTTGAAATCACCGGGTTCGCCCCCGTGGATACCGCGGGTCCGTCGGATATTTCTTTTTGGAAAGATAATGTTGTGAACGGCGGCGCGCGCCTTTCAAAAGCGGGCGTGCTTCTGGTCACCCCGGATTTCAAAGGCTTTCCGGAGGGCGTGCGCGTCCTTCTGCGCGTCGAAGATCCGTATCATGCGATGGTGTGCTTCGTCCGCGAATATCATGAGCCTTCTGAAATTTTCGGAAAAGGAACGGTCGCGTCTTCTGCCCGTGTTCATCCGACGGCCTGCGTCGAAGGTTCCGTGGGGGAGAACTCCGTAGTGGGACCGTTCTGTGTCATTCCGCGCGGCGCTTGCATCGGCGCGGACTGCAATCTCGAGGCGCACGTGACGCTTTATCCGCGGGTGCGGATCGGGGACCGCTGCACGGCCCAGGCCGGCGCCGTCTTCGGGAGCCGCGGCTTCGGATATTACACCTACAAGGGAAAAATGCTTCCCGTGCCGCATTTCGGGGGCGTCGTCATCGGCGATGACTGTTCTTTCGGTGCGAATACGGTCGTCGCCGCGGGAACATTCGCGCCCACGCGCGTGGGCAATGACAGCCATGTGGATTCATTTGTACAGATTGCGCACAACTGCGCGCTTGGAAATTCCGTTTATATGGCGGCCCAGTGCGGGCTTGCGGGCGGGACGGTCATCGAGGATTTCGTCGAAATGGGCGGCGGCGTTCAGTCCGCCGGGCATTTGACTGTGGGGAAGGGCGCGCGGATCTGCGCACGGGCGGGCCTTATTAAATCCGTTCCCCCGGGCGCGATGGTCGCCGGGTTTCCCGCGGTTCCCGTGGCGGACTGGCGCAGGCAGGAACTCGCGCTCCGCAAACTCGGAATGCAGTTCACAAAATAAAAAGTCCGATAATGCGGAAAGGCTACGTCTAAGTTGTTGTGATAAAACACTTTCCGAAAAATGCCATTTTTGCGCGATGGGGAAAACGGCGCGATACCTGCGAAAGGCAGTGCCGCGGGCGGGATATTTCTATATTTGGACTATGCAGCAAAAGTTTCTTTTTCCCTATATGCCAGATCGCTTCGCGGCGACCCGCAGGGAAACGATACCGGTGCGCGTAGGCCGCGCCGTCATAGGCGGGAATAATCCCATTCTCATTCAATCGATGACGACCACTAAGCCAAAGGATGTGGATAAAACGGTGCGCCAGACGGTCGCCCTCGCGGAAGCGGGCTGCGAACTCGTGCGCATTACCGCCCCGACGCTCGCGGATGCCTGCGCCCTCAAGGATGTGATGCAGAAAGTGCGCGCGCAGGGCTGTGACGTCCCTGTGTCCGCGGACATTCATTTTCAGCCTGCGGCGGCGTTCGAAGCCCTCAAATGGGTGGAGAAGGTCCGCATCAATCCGGGCAATTTCGTCGAGGCGGGAATTGCGACGCTCGACAAGCAGAATGAAAAGAGTTTTGACGAGGGCCGCGCGAAAGTTTTCGAAGCGTTCTCTCCCTTTGTACGCGAGGCGAAACGCCTCGGCCGCGCTATCCGCATCGGTGTGAATCACGGCTCCCTTTCCGCGCGGATGCTCTACCGCTACGGCGATACCGCCGAAGGCATGGTGGAAAGCGCGATTGAATATCTTTCCGTATGCGAATATGAAAATTTCGATCAGGTAGTGGTGAGCCTCAAGTCCTCGAATCCGCGCGTCGCGATCGAAGCTTACCGTATGCTCGCCGCGCGCCTCAATCAGGAACGCTTCAAACCATATCCGTTCCACGTGGGCGTCACGGAAGCGGGCGCGGGTGAAGATGGTCGCCTCAAATCCGCGGTCGGCATCGGCGCCCTCCTGATGGACGGCATCGGCGATACGATTCGCGTTTCCCTCACCGAAGATCCCGTCGCGGAAATTCCTGTGGCGCGGGAACTTGTGCGCGTGTGCGCCCTGCCGCTCGCTCCGGTTGATTTCGGCACTCCGGAATGGGCCAAGGATCCGTATCATTTTGCCCGCCGCGAATCCGCCAAGGTGAATTTCTCCGGCGTCGCCATCGGCGGCAAGGAACTCATCCGCGTGGGTGAGAAGGCCGAAGCCGTGAGCCTCGTGGATTCTCCGCGCGCTCCGGAATTTGCGCTTCCCGCGCTCGATGCGAAAGGCCTCGTGAACTTCAAGGATGCGCTCGATGTCGCGGCTTTTGCCGCGGACGCTTCCAAGGTGCCTGAGCCATCGCTCCTCTGCTATACTGGCGAAGATACCGTCGCAGGTGTGCGCGCCCTCGCCTCGGCGCTAGACAAGTGGGGTCGCAAGGATCCCATCCTCCTTTATGCTTCCATCAAGGACGATTTCGCGGAAAAATTGAAGACTGCCGCGTCTTTCGGAAGCCTCCTCTGCGACGGCGTGGGCGATGCCCTCTGCGTCGACGTCCGCGATGCGACCGAAAAGACGGTCTCCCTCGCGTTCGACATTTTGCAGGCGGCCGCGTGCCGGCGCAC
>JBAYFD010000135.1:0-5358 GCA_041667365.1 Fibrobacteraceae bacterium
AGGCTTCGCAGAGCCGACATTCAAGTCGGCCCCGAAGGGGTGAGGATGGAACAACGTGACACCACAACAAATTGCCAATAACCCATCGCAATCGTTCTTCTCTCAAAGTGGCGGATACAACCGGTATTGACCACTTTTGTGCTTACGCACTTGTCGTTGCAACTCGGCCACGTGCATGCAAGCATGCCCGCAGCTCTCGTTTTAGCCGACAATCTTCCTGCTCCCACAAGGATCACTTTCACTAAGCGCTAAAGCGCAAGTGTTCGTGTTTCTTGCCCGGTTCTTGACAATTTCATTTCACCAAAGCAATTTTTAGAGGTGCCCTTATTTCAAAAGCACCGTTTTGCCCGCGACAAGATAAACGCCGGGCGCAAAGCCGCCGTACGCATTCTCCCCGGCATGGTAATTTAAAGAACGCGCCAGCGATCCATCCGGACGGTATACCCGGAGTATTCCCGACGCCATCGCATTTACGCAAAGCAGATTGCCCCGCTGACGGACTTGCAGATTCACCGGATGCATCTTCGCTACATTCACAATGCGGGTCGGCGTTGCTCCGCCTTTCGAATAGACGGATTCCGCCCGGAGCAAATCGACCGCGGACTGCTCCACCGTGAAGCCGAACGACATCGCTCCCGTCGGCGCTCCGGTATTGACCGCCTTGTAGCTGTAGGCCTTTCCGCTTTCCGCCGTAATCGTCGCCGCATAAGTGACCGTATCGTTCGAGCGCGCGATGTTCATATCCACGTGCGCGTTCCGCATAATGGAGGCGAAATTCCCGTCTGCCCAATCTTTCGTAAAAGAGACGGAGCCGGAAGCGTCCATCGCATAGCCGTCCGCACGGAGAAGCATCGTGTTCGAGCCGGAAGTCGCCCGGATAATGAAGTTGTCCCAGATATCCGCGCCCGTGCCGTTGCCGTAATTCATGAACTCGAAATGCAGTTTGAAATTTCCGGCGGGAGCGGCGGTCGCCGGACTATAAACCGTATTGAACGCGGAAGTGTAGACGCCGCCGTCATCGATCGCGCCAGTAATGGACCGGGGGCTCACCGATCCGTAGCTCACCTTCTTCATCTCCAGATAACCGGCATCCGCGCCGAGGTAAACGGTATAAGAGCCCGCCGGCGCAGACTTCGCCGCCACGCGGTAGACAAGAGAATCCTCAACATAGGCGAACACATTTATAGTCGTTCCGGAGCGAAACGCCTTGACGGTCACCTGCCGGTTTTTAAAGAGCGCCTTGAACGCCTCCCAGTCATCGCCCCATGTACCGGCATAGCCGACGGAAGTCCCGGGAAGCGAATCCAGGGAATATTTGTCCGGGCGCAGATACCACCATTTTCCGCCGTTCACAAAACCGAGGACCCAGTTGTGATAGTTCGCGTCGCCCTGGTTATAGTTCATGAATCTGTACTCGACGTAAAAGCTGTCCGGGACCGTGACCTTCAGGAAATTCGCGGTATCGTTCCAGGCCGTCGTATAATCCGCTTTCCCGATGACGAGAGATCCCGTCCCGTAAGCCGTAGTATTCATGTTCAACGTTTCCGGCACCCGGTAGCCCCAAAGAGCGCGCGTGCCCGCCGCATTCATCCCGGAGAACGTGATGGTCTTTTTAGAGATGTCGTTTTCAAGCTGTTCCGCGACGACGCCTTCAAAGTTCCCCAAGCCCGTCGTGAACGAAAGGAAATGGCTGCCGTTAGAATAGCTATAAGTCCACGTTCCCGTATATGCTC
The DNA here is from genome assembly GCA_041667365.1 of Fibrobacteraceae bacterium. GTDB lineage: Bacteria > Fibrobacterota > Fibrobacteria > Fibrobacterales > Fibrobacteraceae > JBAYFD01. The sequence goes on from JBAYFD010000135.1 coordinate 1,734, forward strand.
CCGTGAGCGAGCCGTCCGCATTTAAGTAAAGGTCCTGTTCCGTGTTCACAGCGAGCTTTGCCGCAGAATCCGCATCGCTTGTCCCTATAGGATTGTGAAGGATCATCCTGTAATGTCCCGCGATCTCATCAAGCTTTATCGCCGTATCCGGGAGACCGTAGCCCACCCTGTGTTCAAAGGGCAGGGCATTTATCCATCCGTTTTTATCGAAGACAAGTTCGTGGACTTCCACGTTGTGCCATGCGGTCCCGTTGTTATACTTCCTATGATAGACAAGATAATACCGTCCGTCGTCATCTGTCAAAACAGAATTATGTCCGTCGGCAACCTCCCCGTGATCATCCGCCCAGAAACTCCAACGGTAATTCTGAATGATCGGGAAACCGTAGGTCGTGTTCTGCCAGTAATTCAGCACATAGCCCGGAAACAGAGCGGGATCGCCCGAAACATCGGCGTAGGGACCGGTCACGTCCCTGGAACGGAACACACGCATCGAATAGCCGCCCGTCGGGGAATAGAAACCGTAGCTCACGAACAGATAGTAATAGCCGTTTCCCGAAGCGTCCTTCATGTATTCGATGTAGGAGCCTTCGCCGGAAACATAATAGCCCCCGCCGATATGAATTCCCATGTAAGGATCCTTTTGGAGAGAACTCGCGAAAGCCGTACCGGCCCACACGGGAGCGGTGCCATAGCTGTAGGCGTAATCGCGGAGGCCCGTTGAAGCATCGAGCTTCAGCATGAAAAGTCCGCCGGACCAGGAGCCGTAAAGGAGCCAGAGGACGCCTGACTGGTCGTAAAAAACATTCGGATCAATCGCGCTCACTCCGTAACCGCCGTCCCAGCCCGTACCGAATTTTTTCGTGACCCAGTTGAAATAATAACGCGTATCGACCGAAGCGGAACCGGTCACTTTCCGATAGTCGGCATTCGCCGCGGAACCCGAAGTCGCCGCGTCCATTCCTCCGTAAACAACGGCGCCGACCTTCGTGTAAGGGCCTTCTATCCTGTCTGAAGTCAAGAGGATGATGGAACTCTTCCAGTCATCTCCGGAAAGAGAGAAATAGAGGCACCATTTTTTCATTGATTTATTATAAATGATGTCGGGCGCCCAGAGGTTTCCCTGCACGTCGGAAGAAGATCCCGTATGTCCGGCATAAGTGGCTTCGTCCTTGAAAATCGAAAGGTAGTCCTTGGACTCGACGCCGTTCAGCGCGAACTTGGGAGTAAAGGCCGTCCAGTTGATGAGATCGGTCGAGTAAGCTCCGCCGAGCATCGTACCGAACAGATAATAATACTTGGCGCGCGTCTTGCCCGCGTCATTTTCCGGGTAGGAATTCCCGGATGCATCCTTATAAACCAGAACGACGGAAGGATCGTGCACCGCGACTGACGACGCAATCGCGGGCACGAAGAGAGATAGAGAGAGAACCATCGTCGCCAAACACCGGAATCCCATAATGCACCTCATCAGAATGCAGGAACCCCTTCCGCATCCACCGGACATTCAATTTAAACAAAACAATTCGCCCTGAATGTAAAATAAATCAATTAAAAGTCTACATTTTTAAGTTTGAGTTCTTATTCTATATAATCAATAACAAATTTCGTTTTTACATATAAAAATAAAAAGTCCATAAGTATAGCTTTCCGTTCTCAGTGCGGGTGATCTTTATAGTTCTCACTATAATTTAAAATAAACATACGCATAATTTCATTAAATTTAAATTTTATAGGGTAAATTTACAATTATATGTTCTCAAAAATTGTATATATTTCCCATTCGCTCTCTAAAAAAGAGATATGTTTAAAACCGGTTGTTCAAGGAGACTGAAAATGAGGCTTGGAATCGAATTTTTTTCACTGGCAGCCGCATTCGCTTCGGCGGCGGCACGACGGTGACCGTATCATCGTTCGCTGATTTCAAAAAAATACGCGGAAGAGGTGGAAACGTCCTACGTCATCCTCGTAAAAGGCGAAATCAACACAAATATTTCCGTGAAAATCGACGAATCCGGCGCCGTGAATGTCGAGAACAACAAGACGATCATCGGACTCGGTTCCTGCGCCTTCTTTAACCGCGTCGGGCTTTCCATTCAAAAAAGCACAACATCATCATCCGCAACATCAAATTCACGATGAGCGACGTGCCCATCAGCAAGACAGACGAGAACAAAGTCGTCGCCTATCGTGACGACGCCGAAGTGACGCTCAACGACCCGGACCGCATCTCCATCTCCACGGGCAGCGCCGCAACGGAAGCCTCATCGTCAACGCGGCTCCGGGAACGGCGCTCCGCCTGTTCGGCCTCCGCGGAAACGAAATTTATAGAGGCACGCTGACATCCACGGAATCCCTGTTACCGGCAAGGCTTCCGAAAGGCGTTTACTTCCTCAAGACCGGCCACGCAGAATATCGCGTGAATATGCAGTAAAAAATTTTTCTCCAACCCCCCAAGACTTCGCTTTTTTCATAAAGATGCAGGAATTGAAAATATTCCCTTATCATTCAAGGAGAAGAAGGCAGGACTTTCTGTTTTATTATATGAATATTCCAGCGGAAGTGCAAATACAGCATTCTGAAAAAATACATCACTCCGTGCAGAGCTGATTTCTTATCCGTCACAAGCCAGTCTTGCCTGAAGTCCTTATCGGGGGCGCCTTCCTTAGCGATGAACTTCGCATAATCCGTTTTATACGCAGCCTCCGCCCCGTTTTTCCAGAAATGAAAGACCTCTTCATTTGTAAACCGTTTTTCGAGCAGCTTGCGTTTCACGAAGCCCGCTTTCGCGCGGATGAGTTCCAGGTAAGAAAAAAGCACTGGAGCCGAAGTGCTGTAAAGAGCCTCCAGCTTCAAGCCCTTATCCTGCATAAGCCCGCTGAAACCGACTTCCATGACGCGGACGGTATCGTAGAAAGTTTCCGTTTCCGGATTCCGCTCAAAATGTTCGAGCAAAGCCTGAATCGCCCGCGGTTTCAGATAAAGGAAGAACGATTGCAGATGATGACGGAACTCTTCATTCTGCGTGAGCGATACGGCATCCGCGTCACTCGCCTCCGCACGGGAGAAAATGGAATGGAAGCGGTTCTGATAATAGACGATGGAATCGTTGATCAGGACGAGTCTTCCCCAGGATTCCTTGCGGAACTTGGCGACATACTCCAGATAACGCCGCCACATTCCGAAGTCATAGCCGCTGTTCACCGTGAAGAACAGTTCAATGTGATGCGAGTCGAGAAACGCGTGGGAATCCGCGTCCAGGTCGCGCTCATTTGTAAGATAAACGACCGGGAATCCCGTCTGCGCAAGACCAGTGAGGGCATAGCGGACATAACCGGGAAGCGTTTCCGATTCCTGGTACGACGCGTAGAGAATTTTCCCTGAAAGCGTCTTTATGTCCGCGTCCGCCATGATTTAACTACGCCCTTTGCGTGCGCCGCCGCGGGAAGATTTTCCGCGGGCACCGCCGCGGTGATTATCGCCGCCGCGGGAAGATCCGCGTTCGCTTTCACGGCGGTCACCGCCGAAGGAACGGTTGGATTTTTCCTTCGCGTTCGTCCTGCGGTTATCACGGTTCGAAGCGTGCCTGTCCTCATAACCGCGGGCCGTAGGCTGCGTCACAAGG
>JBAYFD010000136.1:0-5354 GCA_041667365.1 Fibrobacteraceae bacterium
AGGCGATCGTATTGCGGAGCCCCTCGTCCAGGCGGATCTTGGGTTCCCAGCCGCCGAGCACTTTCTTCGCGAGCGTGATATCCGGGCGGCGCATCTTGGGATCGTCCCCTGGAAGCGGCCTGAAAATGATCTTGCTCTTGCTTCCCGTGATGTCTATTACTTTGTTTGCAAGTTCAAGCATCGTGAATTCACCGGGGTTCCCGATGTTCACCGGGCCTATCGTCTGCGTCTGGTCCATCATGCGGACCATCGCATCGATGAGGTCGCTCTGGTAGCAGAAGCTGCGCGTCTGCGTGCCGTCGCCATAAATCGTGAGGTCCTCGCCGCGGAGCGCCTGCACGATGAAATTGCTCACCACACGCCCGTCGTTCGGGAGCATGCGCGGGCCGTACGTGTTGAAAATGCGCACGATGCGGATATCCACCTGATTTTGGCGGTGATAATCCATAAAGAGCGTTTCGGCTACGCGCTTGCCCTCATCGTAACAGCTGCGGATGCCGATGGGGTTCACGTTTCCCCAATAGCTCTCCGGCTGCGGATGCACGCTCGGATCGCCGTAGACTTCGCTCGTGCTCGCCTGCAGAATGCGCGCCTTGACGCGTTTCGCAAGTCCGAGCATATTGATAGCGCCCATCACGCTCGTCTTGATAGTCTTCACCGGATTGAACTGGTAATGAATCGGGCTTGCGGGGCACGCCAAATTAAAAATACGGTCCACTTCAAGGAGGATCGGCTCCGTCACATCGTGGCGGATAAGTTCGAAGCGCGGATTATCGCGCAGATGATCGATGTTCGCGCGGCGCCCCGTGAAAAAGTTATCGAGGCAAATCACTTCGTGCCCGTCCGCGAGGAGTCTTTCGCACAAATGCGAGCCCAGGAATCCCGAGCCGCCCGTCACAAGCGTTCTCATACTTCGTCTCCTTCCTCATCGAGCTGCGCAGGGTCGCTGCCGTGTTCGGCGACAAGCCGTATTCCTTCCATCGTCAGATAAGGGTCGTAGATGTTGATCGAATGTGTGCGCTTCACAATAGTCTTGCCCCAGCCGCCCGTCGCAAAAACAGGAACGTCGTCCTTGCCGAGTTCCTGCTTAATTTGTGCGATGAGCGCTTCGAGCTCTGCGCGGAATCCGTACAGGAGTCCGGAACGGATGGCGTCGTCGGGATTGTCCGCGATAATCTGCGCGGGCCACTCAATCGTAACAGGCAAAAGCCGTGCTGCGTTTTCCGTGAGCGCATCGAGGCTCGTGCTGATACCCGGAATGATGATGCCGCCGGCGAATCCGCCATCCTTGAGCACATCGAACGTCGTCGCCGTTCCCATGTCCACAACGATGGCGTCGGTATAGCCGCGTTCCCGAAGCGCAAGTACGTTCGCGAGACGGTCGGAACCCGCCGCGGAAGGATCGGGATAGGCGATCGAAAGACCAAGGCAGTTCCTGGAGCTCACGACCTGCACCGGTTTCTTGATGAAAAATTCAAGTGCCTTGATCCACGGGCGTTCATGCGAAGGCACCACCGTGCTCAGGCCCACGCAATTAATCTGTGAGCTCTTCACATCGGAAAAGCGGAGGAGGCCGCTGATGCGGTTCAAAACTTCATCGGAAGTCGTCTGCTGCCGCGTCGTGAGGCGCCAGTGATTGACGACCTTGTCCCCGTCAAAAATTCCGACGACCGTGTGGGAGTTCCCCACGTCCACAACAAGAGAATGTCCGTTCTTCACTGGATCCTCATTGAAATATCGAGAGCCTTGACGCTGTGCGTGAGCGCGCCTACGGAAATGAAATCCAGTCCGAAACCGGCGATTTCCTTTGCGCGCGCGAGGTTCATATTGCCGCTCGCTTCGATTCTGACGTGCGTATCGCCGCTTTCACGGACGATTTTGAGCGCGTCCTGCATCATCGCGTTCGTCATATTGTCGAGCATGATGACATCCACGCCTTTGTTCAAAAGCTTGCGCAGGTCATCGAGATTCTCCACTTCCATTTCCACGGGCAGGTTCGCCTTGTTGTGCGCGCGCACCGCTTCGAGCGCAGGGAGCACTCCGCCCGCGGCGGCGATGTGATTGTCCTTCACAAGTACCATGTCGAAAAGCCCCATGCGGTGGTTCGCGCCGCCGCCTACGCGCACGGCGTATTTCTGGAGCGTGCGGAAGCCCGGGATCGTCTTGCGCGTATCGAGAACTTTCGTCTTCCCGGTTTTAAGAATCTCGGTAAATTCGTGCGCGACGCTCGCCGCGCCAGAAAGCTGCTGGATAAAATTCAGAAGCGTGCGCTCGCCCGTGAGGAGGTCGCGCGTCGACCCGGAGAGTTCCGCGATGATGTCGCCTTTCGCAACGGTGTCTCCGTCTTTCTTATACAAAGTTATCTTCACATCCGCTTTGAGTTCGCGGAACACGAGGGCGATCACCGGAAGCCCGGCGATGACGCCAGCTTCCTTCGCGATGAGCTTCGCCGTCTGCTTCTGCGTTTCAGGAATCGTCCACGCAGAAGTCACGTCGCCCGTGCGCACGTCTTCCGCGAGCGCGAGGCGGATCATCGTGAGCGCGTCATTTTCAGGGAAGGCCGGGAACGAAGAATCGCCGAACATCATTGAGCTCCTTTGCCCGTGAGCACGACATAGACCGTGCGGAAAAGAATCTGTACATCGAGGAGGAGCGACATATTCTCAAAGTAGTACATATCATACTCGAGTTTCTTCTGCACGTCCTCGATGCTCGTATCATAATGGTAACGCACCTGCGCCCAGCCCGTAAGGCCGGGCTTCATCTTGAGGCGCCCGATGTAATACGGAACCTGTTCGCGGAGCTTTTCGATGAACACGGCGCGCTCGGGACGCGGCCCCACCATGCTCATGTCGCCCTTCAGCACGCACAGAAGCTGCGGAAGCTCATCGATGCGCGTCTTGCGGAGGAAATGTCCCACGCGCGTGATCCGCGGATCGTTCTTCGTCGCCCACTGGGCGCCGTTCTTTTCCGCGTCCGTGCGCATAGTGCGGAATTTGTGCACCATAAACGGCTTGCCGTAAAGTCCGACGCGCTCCTGACTATAAAAGACAGGGCCTTTTGAATCCAATTTTATCAAGAGGGCGGTGATCAGGAATATCGGGGACACTACGAGCAGAAGTCCGAGCGCAAAGCCGACATCCATCAGACGTTTTATACGCACCTGCCAAGGTGGCATATTAAAGGCGAATAGTTCCTCCAGGTCGAAGCCATACACGAGGTTGCTCTTGAAATGCCCATGCACGACGTCATACAATCCGGGAATCACATAAATATGGACGGGCAAATCGCACACCCACGCGAGCACACGGGTGATTTCCTGGAGCGAGGAGCTATCGTGCGAAATGATGATGCCCGCGATATGATTTTCCTTCACGACGCAGGCGAGGTCGGAATATTTGCCGAGCACGGGGAATCCGACAAAGTTATGCGCAATCACGTGATAGCGTTCATCCAGGAAGCCAATCACGCGCTGACCCCGCTCCGGAGCGTCCGAGAACGCCTTAGCGATATGCGCGCCCGCCTCCGTGGCCCCGAGAACGAGAACGTTATTCGCGCCGTAGCCCTTGCGAAGCAGACGGCGCAAGAAAAGCGCGATCATCATGCGGAACAGGACGACGAGCAAGAAAGCGACTACGCCGTACAGGATGATCCACACGAAACGGGAGCCGTACAGATACCCGTTCGAAAGAGGCACCCCGGAAACCAGCTTTCCGAAGAAGTCGGAGCCGAACAAACCCACGAGGATGAGGATTATTCCGAGCAGCACCGTGCGCCCCACGCGGAGCACCTGCTTCGTGCGGGAGGAGAGCAGCCACGAGCGGTACAGACCAGCCACAGTGAAGAACAGGAGCCAGGCGATGTCGATGAAGAATCCGGCGCGCCAGTATTCGTCGAACGTCTTGAGCGGATCGAATTTATCCGCAATCCACCCGCTCTTGAACTGCACCCAGAACGCGATCACGTAGCATACGGAAAAAGCCGCGAAATCGGACAGGATGTGCAGGATGCGTTCCAAAACCGAAGCCCGGATCATCAACGTTCTCCCTTATTTGAGGAACCGGATCATCTGGCTCTTGCCCGCGATGGACGGGAGCGCGTCGATTTCCTTGAGCGCGGCGAGGACTTTGCATTCCTGCGTGCGTTCGGAGACGACCACGATGCTCACGTTGCCCGGGTCCGTGACACCCTTCTGGATGATGGACTCGATGGAGATGTCGTGCTTGCTGAAAATGCCCGTGATGCTCGCGAGAACGCCGCAGGCGTCGTGCGTCGTGAAGCGGAGGTAATAGCGGGAGAACGTGTCCTCGATCGGAACGAGGGTCGCCGCGTTGTCCTTGTTGAACCATGCCATCGGCATCGGAAGCCGCTTACCCGTATCGGTGGAGCGGGCGAGCGAGACAAGGTCCGCGACAACTGCGCTCGCCGTCGGAAGGCGGCCCGCACCCGCGCCCGTCTGGAGCGTGGGGCCTAAGTTATCGCACTGGAGGTAAACGGCGTTGATAACGTTGTTCACGTTTGCGAGCAGATGATCGTTCGGAATGAGGCACGGATGGACGCGTGCGTCCACGCCCGCGGCGCTCTTCTCGTAAAGGCCGAGGAGCTTGACCGTCGCGCCGAGTTCCTTCGCATTCGCGATGTCCGCCGCGGTGATGTGGGAAATGCCCGTCACGTGAATTTTTTCAAAGTCAACGAACTTGCCGCTGCAGAGACTCGCGAGAAGCGCCGTCTTGTGCGCAGAGTCCACGCCTTCGATGTCGAACGTCGGGTTCGCTTCCGCGTAGCCCTTCGCCTGCGCTTCCTTGAGCGCCGCTTCAAAGGAAAGGCCTGCCTCGCTCATCCGGGAAAGGATATAGTTGCAGGTGCCGTTGATGATGCAGCTCAGGTGTTCGACTTCGCTCCCGACGAAACCTTCCTGAATGCTGCGGATGATGGGAATGCCGCCGCCGACGGCGGCTTCGAACAGAATGTGGCAGCCTTTCTTCGCCGCGAGCGGGAAAAGTTCGTTCCCGTGCTTCGCGAGCATAGCCTTGTTCGCCGTGACGACGTGCTTTCCGTGTTCCAGCGCCGCAGTGATCCACTTGCGGGGCATTTCATAGCCGCCGGCGAGTTCCACGAGGACTTGAATCGACGGGTCCGCGATCATCGCCATCGCATCCGTGGACGTTTTGTATCCCTTGGCCTTGTAAGGAGCGACTTCCTCCTCCGTGCGCGCGCAGATGCAGGCGAGTTCCAGATTGACGCCGAGTTTTTCGCGATAATCAGCGACTTTGGATTCCAGAATCTGAATCACACCGCCGCCGACAGTACCAGTACCGATAAGTCCAATGCGCATAAAGCACTCCAATAAAAAA